>JAFPZP010000080.1 GCA_017417215.1 Candidatus Rifleibacteriota bacterium
CCTTTGTATGGTTTACTCGTAGATTTACTTTTATGTTAAATGAAAGCAGACAATCAATCTACAATAATTTCTTAGTTGCCAAACATTTTGCTGATCAAACCTCAAATTCAATAGGAAATCAGTTTCAAAGAACTTCTGGTATATTGAAATATACGGCCCAAAAGCTTGGAATATTAAGTAAGTTTGATAGTAAAGAAATGATTCTTTTTAACTTGAAGGTAGAACAGCAAAAATTAGAAAGATTTTCTGATAAATTACTTACTTTAGGCGAATTAAAATATTCCAGAAGAGAAAAAGAACTTTGCAATTTCTCCTTAGCAGAAGTTCATCAACAAATTATTAAAAAATTGAAAAGCAGGTTATATGCTTCTAATAGCATTGATAGAATTGATTTTGACATAGATAAGGAATTGCCTCAAATTGTTTATGGTCCAGTTGTTTCTTATGAAGAATTAGTTGGTCACTTATATGAATTATGCCTAAATCAGTTTGAATCAAAGGTTTATTCAAAAATTTTGATGATTGAAGAACGAAGTCAGGATGTAATTATTCGTCAAAGTTTTGCAGTTTCTACAGAAGGTATTGACGAAGGTCGAAAGAAACTTACTGAAGCCATATGCAGAAATATATCCGGGGATAACTGGGGAGAACAATTGGAATTAGCTGAAAGCATTAATATTCCTATTATTCAGGAACTCTTATACACTCTTGGTTCTGACATTAAAGCTGAGATTAAAGATGATTTCTTTAAAATGAGCTTTGAATTTATTCTGTTAAAATCTCAAGAAACAGAAGGCTACGATAGTCAAAATTCAGATGATTCTGAAGAAAAAGAAGATAAGAAAGAAACAGAGGCTTAATTATGGGAACTGCTGTTCCAAAAAAACGTGATGTTGTTCCTGTAAGTATATGGTTTGTTCTTATCTCTATATTTTTAGGGAAAGTTTGTGCTGGAGCTGCATCCGTTCTTTTTCCTGTAACATTAAAATCAACTGGAACCCTATCTAATGCTTTGATAGGAACTATTCTCTCGGCTGAAACAGCATCTATCATAATTTTAAGTCCTTTAATAGGAACAATTATAGGTAAACTTGGTGTAGTTGGTTCAGTTATAACTGGTTCCTTAGGTAGAATTGCAGTAGTTATCCCCCTGATTTATACTAATAATCCTTATGCATGGATAGCAGGAATATTTATATACGGTATCAGTTCAAACCTTATAGGTATAGCATACCAAACTTGGATTGGTTCAGAAAACCTTGGAACCAAAAGAGGTCTGATAATGGCCTGGTATCTTGGTGGAATGAGTAGTGGGTTGGCCATAGGTCCTATATTTCTGAACTTATTCGGAGCTGCTGCAGAAAGAGCACTAGGTTTCTTTATTGTCGCCGGTTTATCTCTATCTTCTTTAATACCAGTAATTTTCTTATTAAAATGTAAGCCACCATTCAAGGGCGGTTCTAAGCCAAGAATATTTTTTATTATCAGAAATGGTAAAAAAGTAATGTTTGGCTCTTTCATAGGTGGTGTAATTCTTTGGGGTATTCCAGCATTTATGACAATTTATGGTATGGCTGCTGGTATGACTCAGAATGAAGCAGCTATTCTTCTTACAATGTTTCAGTTTGGCGGTTTCTTATCTGGTCCTTTACTCAGCTTCATTTCTGATAAATTTAACGATAGACATAATATTGTTATTTTAAGTTTCTTTGCTAGTTTATTATGTTCATTCTTCCTTCCAATTGCAATAAAGAATCTATATTTTGCTTATTGTCTACTTTTTGTCTGGGGTGGGGCAGTTCAAGGAGTTTACTCCGGTTGTATGACTTTATTAGGCGATATGTTTAGAAAAGAAGATCAAATGTCTGCTAGTGTTGCTTTTACTCAGGTTAAAGCTATAGGTGGTTTAATCGGTGTTACTTTAATCGGTCTTGCTATGGACTGGGCTAGCAGCGAAGGTATGGTCTACGTAATTACTTTAGCATCAATTATATATTTTACTTTTGCTTTATCACAATACAAAATAGAATAGTTTTATCATTTATTAAAAATATTTATTTTATTTTACCAAAAATGTTGTTTATTTCTGAAACCATAAGTATAATAGTTTCACTTGTGTGTTTTAAAAAAATTATTTTAAATTGGAGAACGGAATGAGTAACGCAGCAAAAGTATTAGAACTAGCTAAAAAGTATCGCAAAGACACTGCTGAAGGTCTTGCAAGATTAGTAAGAATCCCTTCTGAAAGTATGAAGGAAGGCGATGTACAGCATGAAGTCGAAAGACAGATGCATAATGCTGGTTTTGATGAAGTAATTATCGATGGTCTTGGTAATGTTATCGGACGTATCGGTAATGGTAAAACTGTTTTGGCAATTGATGGTCACGTAGATACTGTTGGTGTCGGTAATATGGATAACTGGACTGAATTTAAACCTTTTGATGGTTTGGTTCAGATGAGCACCCTCAAAGACAGAAATGATGGCAAACCAACTGAATGTGTATGCGGTCGTGGTTCTGTTGACCAGGAAGGCGGCATCGTTTCAGCTATTACCGCTGGCAGAATTCTTAAAGAAATGGGTTTTGCTGAAAAAGAAGATGTTACATATTATGTTGTAAGTTCTGTTATGGAAGAAGACTGCGATGGTCTCTGCTGGAACTACATTATTAATGAAGATGTTAAACAGGGTTTAATTAAGAAACCTGATTTCGTTATTTCTACTGAACCAACTAACTTGAATGTATATCGTGGTCACCGCGGCAGAATGGAAATAGGCGTTGATTTCCGTGGTCTTTCTTGCCATGGTTCTGCTCCAGAACGTGGTGTTAATGCTGCTTACTTAGCATCTAAATTTGCTCTTGAAATCGAAAAATTAAACGAAAGATTACAGCCAGATGAAGATAACTTCTTAGGTAAAGGTACTGTAACTATTTCTGAATTCAAGTCTGGCAGCCCATCACTCTGTGCTGTAGCAGATTTTGTTCATATTCACTTAGACAGACGTATGACCTGGGGTGAAACCAAAGAATCTTGCTGCGCTGAAGTTGAAGACTGCTTAAAGAGAGCTGGCATCAAAGTCGGTCCAGAAATTGGTCAGGCTAAGATTACTGTTCTTCACTATGATGAAGTTGCTTGGACAGGCACTAAGTATGGTATGGAAAAATACTTCCCAACTTGGAAGCTTCCAGAATCAGAACATGTTGTTCAGACTGGTATCAAAGCATATAAAGAACTTTATGGCAAAGCTCCAAAAGTTGATAAATGGACTTTCTCAACTAACGGCGTTACAATCAACGGCGTTCACAAGATCCCAATGATCGGTTTCGGTCCTGGTAATGAAGTTCTTGCTCACTTCCCGAACGAAAAATGTGCTGTTGATGACCTTGAAATGGCATCTGCATTCTATGCAATGTATGCCTGGAACATCGCCCACAAGTAATTAAGAATTAGGAATTAGGAGTGAGGAGTTAGGAATTTTGTTACTTACCCCGAAGATGCTCCCCAAATTGAAAATTGGGGGAGCTGTCACGAAGTGACTGAGGGGGCCGCTAAGCAAAGCTTAGCGGGAAACAATCCCCTTCCTCCCCCCTCCCTATACCCTAACCCCTAAAAAATAAGTAAAATATAAAACTTTCTTATTCTTACAAAGTTTGAAAAATTATAAAGGATAATAAAACATAATGAATAGTGAAATTAAAGCTCTATTAGAAGAAATTAAGACCTACAATACCGACCTTTATCGCCATGACTTCCTTTGGACATGGGAAAAATCTGATGACGAACTTAAAGCAATCCTTTCTATGGCTCGTTTGCTTATGCTCATGAGAAAAGAAAACATTTCTGCTAAAGTTTTCGATTCAGGTTTAGGTATTTCTCTCTTTCGTGATAATTCTACAAGAACTAGATTCTCTTTTGCATCTGCTTGTAATCTTCTTGGTCTTGCTGTTCAAGACCTTGATGAAAAGAAATCTCAGATTGCTCACGGTGAAACCGTTCGTGAAACTGCTAACATGATTTCTTTCCTTTCTGAAGTAATCGGTATCAGAGACGATATGTATCTTGGTGCTGGTAACAAATATATGAGAGAAGTCGGCGAAGCCCTTGATGATGGTTACAAACAGGGCGTTCTTCCACAGAGACCTGCTATCGTTAACCTCCAGTGCGATTATGACCATCCAACTCAGGTTATGGCTGACTTGGCTTGGTTGAAAGAATATTTCGGCGGTCTTGAAAACTTAAGAGGCAAAAAGATTGCTATGACTTGGGCTTATTCTCCAAGCTATGGTAAACCATTATCAGTTCCACAGGGTGTTATAGCTCTTATGACTAGATTTGGTATGCATGTATCTCTTGCTCATCCAAAAGAATATACTTTGATTCCAGAAATTATGGATGTTGCTAAAGCTAATGCAGCAAAATCAGGCGGCAAGTTCGAAGTTGTTAAGACTATGGATGAAGCTTTCAAAGATGCTGATATCGTATATCCAAAGAGCTGGGCTCCATATGCTGTTATGGGTAAGAGAACTGAACTTCTCAAGAAGAACGATACTGAAGGTTTGAAAGACCTCGAAAAGAAGTGCTTAGCTAACAATGCAAAATTCATGGATTGGGAATGCACCGAAGAAAAGATGAAACTTACAAAGAATGGTAAGGGTCTCTACATGCACTGCTTACCAGCAGATATTACTGATGTAAGTTGCGAACACGGTGAAGTTGCTGCTTCTGTATTCGATAGATACAGAGTAGAAACTTATAAAGAAGCTGGTTATAAACCATACATCATCGCTGCTATGATGCTCACTACCAGATTCCCCAACGTTCCAGAAATGCTTGCTGCTCAGATTGAAAAAGCAAGAAAGAGAATTAAATTCTAATATTTGTTTGATAAAAAAAGACCTGCTTTATTGCAGGTCTTTTTTTTTACTCTATTAATAATTAAATATTATTTTTTCACTTTGTTGGCAAAGGTAGAGGTATTATTTCACTATCAGATGCAATTGGTAATTCAACAGTTCCAGATGATATATTAGCAGTATCACTAGCAATACTATTAGTAGTAGATTGATTCTTATTTTCGTTTTTATTTTGAATAATAGCAAAACCAACCACTATAGCAAGGCCAAATACAATTCCATATTTTAAACCAGATAAATAATAATCCATAAAACTTTTTTCTGATTCTGGTTTTTCATTTGATTTAGCAGGTTTCGTTTCGTTTTGTTTCATATTATTACCATCAGATTCTTCTATATTATTATTTAAACATTTTGAAACAGCTTTATTCCATTCTTCACTTGTAAGACCATTTGGAGCTGTCGATAACTCTTTCTGTAACCAATCCTGACAATCCTTACATTCAAGTTTATGTTTTATTAAATCGTCTGATAAATCATTTCCTGATGTTATTTCTTTTCTAAATTCGTCACAATTCATAAACTTTTCATTTATCACAAAAAAACGATTCACCTATGAAAGTGAATCGTTTTTTATGCTAATAATTATCTATTATAGACGTTTCCAAAGAGCAGCAGCTTGTTCTCTGGCTTTAGCCATCATTTCTTCTTCTTCATTTTCTTCTAAGAAAGTAAGTTTACCATCTTCCATAATGGTCTTGCCTTGACAAATTGTAGTCATACATTTTGCAAATGGAATACCATAAGTTAAATGGCCAAGAGTATTAGCTGCTTCTAGTGGAGTAGGAGGTATATAATCCCAAATAACGATATCAGGAGCATAACCTTCTTCTAATACACCAATTTTTCTCTTCATCATCTTGGTAGCTAATCTTGGATTATTGACTGACCACATCTTCCAGATTTCTCCGTAAATCTTTCTTGGGTCACCAGCTTGATGTTTATGTAAGAAGTTAGCGGTTACTAAATCCATTAATGGAGAAGCAGACATACCGTCTGTACCAAAGCTTACATGAATTCTTTCTGCCATCATTTTTTCTAATGGAGAGCAGCCTACAGCATTATTCATGTTAGATCTTGGATTATGTACACAATTTGTGCCTGTTAATGCCATGGTTTGAATATCGTGACTATCACAATGTACACCGTGAACAAATATGCTGTCTTCGCCTGTTAATCCAAATTTATGAAGTCTGTCTACTACAGAACGATATCCGCGTTTAATTGCATCTTCGTTATCTGTTGTTCCTTCAGAAACGTGAATATGTACACCTGTTTTAAGGGTTTTCATTAATTCAGCTGTTCTTTCTAAGTCTGCATCGCTTAATGTGAAGCTAGCATGAAGACCGATTAAACCATTCATATCTGGAGCATTTTCCATCTGACACTGGCGAATGAAGTTTGCATTTTCTTCAAATCCTTCATCAGTGATTTTCTGACCATCTCTATCTGAAATTTCATAGCAGAGATTGCCTCTAAGACCACATTTTCTGAAAGCTTTCTTTAATATATTTAAAGAACCAATAACAGCATATGGGCTTGCATGATGGTCTATTAAGGTTGTAACACCATTTCTTACAGCATCTAATAAAGGTATCATTGCTGTTAGATAAAGGTCGTCTAATGTTAAAGCTTTATCTAGTTTCCACCATAGTCTTTCTAATACTTGTAAAAAGTTTTCTGCAGGCGGATCTTTTAAGCTGATTCCACGAGAATAAGTGGAATAAAGATGCATATGGGTGTTAATGATACCAGGCATTACAACACGACCATTTACATTTTTTACTTTTGCTTTAGGAAATCTCTTTTTTAATTCTTCAGTAGTACCAATAGCATGGATTTTTTCTTCATCATATGCTACAGCACCGTTATGAATTACTTGATGGTTTTCACCGAGGGTAAGAAGAGTTGCGTTTCCAATAATTTTCATCAATCTGACCTCTATA
>JAFPZP010000081.1 GCA_017417215.1 Candidatus Rifleibacteriota bacterium
CAAATGTGTAGACTGCTCTTGTCTCTCTTAAATAGCTGGCAAAGCCAGCGTAGTTATTGTAATTAGTTTTTGTTGTAATTATTGTTTTATCGTTAGTTTCTAAGCTACGAAGAATAGTGGTTTTTATTAGTTGATTGAGCACAAGGTATAAAAGGATTAAAGACAACCGATTATGGACAAACGTTGCCGAAGACAATAACTACAATAACTACCAACTACAATAAAAACTCTTCTCTCTCCGCTCTGTTGCTCTATTGCTCTATTGCTCTACTGCTCTGTTGCTCTACTGCTCTATTGCTCTATTGCTCTATTGCTCTATTGCTCTATTGCTCTACTTACCCATCACCTACCACCAACCACTCATCACGCAAAGCTTTGCTTGGCTGTCCGTTCTGAGTAGAGCTTGTAGATGTTTCTGACCAGGTTATCTACGGAGTAGGCTTTGCTGACTTCTTGACGAGTTTCTGCGGTGGGGTATTCCTTGAATTTGCCTTCTTTAATATCATTAATTGCTTTGCCTAAGGCTTGGGTAAATTCTTCTGGCTTTGAAGGAAGAAGGCGTCCGTAGAGGCCGTCTTTCAGCACTTCTTTGACTCCGCCCACATCAATAGCAGCTACGGGGCAGCCTGAAGCTAAGGCTTCTATCAGAACAACCGGGGTGCCTTCATTTTTAGAACAAAGAACCAGTAAGTCGATGTCGGAATAGGCTATTTCCATATTGTTTATAATACCGCAGAAATGAATTTTATTTGTAAGACCAAGGGTTTTGACCTGCTGCTTTAATTCTGTTTCTTTTTCACCATTGCCAATAATTGCCAGATGAAGTTCTGGAAACTTTTTGCAAAGATGTTCCATTGAGTTAATCAACAGATTGTGGTTCTTTACAGGAACAAGTCTGGCAACAATAGCTATAACTAAATCATTTTGAGAAAAACCCATTGATTTACGCCAGATATTTTGTTTTCTAGGTGTAGACAGGTTTTTATTTAAATCTAAGCCTAAGGGTATGACTTCTATTTTATCTGAATTCTTTATTCTTAAAAGCCCTTTTAATTCTGTTGCGAGATTAGGGGTCAGAACTATGAGCTTAGTTGTAAAAGCAGAGAAAAAGCGTTCAATAGCAAGAATAAGTAGAGAAATAAATTTTGAAAAGTAACCTTTAAAAACATGACCGTGATAAGTATGGTAAATTTTGGGAACACCGCAGACTAATGCTGCTGCACGGCCTAATATTCCTGCTTTGGCGGTGTGGGTATGAACTATATCTGGAGAAAAGCGTTTGATTTCTATGATAATTTTAATAAAAGATATAAGGTCGTATAAAGGCGAAACAGGGCGTTTCATGTATTTGATTGTTTTGAGAGAGATTTGTTTGCTATGGGCTAGCTGAAACATATCGCCTTCAGCAAGGCTAGGTTGCCCACTTATTAGCAGAGTTTCGCAGTTGTATTTATTCAAGCCTTCAGATAGATTCGCAACGTGTTTGGATGGGCCTCCTACGTTCATTCGGCTTATGATTCTAAGTATTTTCATTTCTTTATTATTCTGTATGATTTGTAAATTACAAAATAAAGGCTTTCTTGCAAGTGGTCAAGGTTTTTGTTAGTATAATAGAAGAAATATTATACAGGTAAAAAAAATGAGTTTTGAACGTCAGTTGTTTATACCGAGTAAAAAGGCTTACGTCAAGGGAGAAAACCGTCCCAAGGTGGATTGCATACTTTGCGAAGTCTGTAAGAATAATCCAGAAATAGATAATTTATTGATTTGGAAAAATGATTTAGTTGCGGTTTCAGTTAATCTTTACCCATATACCTCAGGCCATGTTTTGATTTTCCCTATCAGGCATATAACAGAACCAAGTCAGCTTAATAAAGAAGAAGTCATGGTGATTCATCAGGTTCAGATTTATACTATTGATGTATTAAAGGAACTATATAAACCAGGAGGCTTTAACATCGGCTATAATGTGGGTTATTCCTCTGGGGCCAGCATTGAACATCTTCATCAGCATGTTGTTCCAAGGTATCAAAGAGAGCTTGGCTTTGTAGATATAATATCTGGTACAAAGATTTTTATAGAAGATCCAAGAGATACAATGAAAAATTTACTAAAAGCCTATAAAGACTTTAAAATTTAGTCTAATACGAATATAATATACAAAAATAAATTAGGGAGTAATTATGAAAAAGAATATAGTTATCGGATTTGCAGCAGTAAGTATCCTTTTAACAGCTAATTGTTTTGCTGAGTATCCTGAAGCTAATTTAGAATATCTAGGTTATAGTGATGAATTGATTGATGCAGTAGACGAAGAAATTGGCTTAACATTTTTCGGAAATGAAAAACAATATGAAGGTGAAATCAACGACGTTGATTCTACTGTTGAACAGTTAAAAGAATTGGGCGTTTCTCGTTCTATTACAGAAAATATGAAAGATCGTGCTGAAGAAGTTAGAGAAAAGAATGCTGAATTCTGGAACATGATTGCTGAACGTAACAAAGGTGAACAGCCTAAGGGTGTTGTAGTCAGCGAAGAAACAAAAGCATTGATCAAGCAGAACATTGCTAAAGCTTTAACAGACAATGGCTATAAGATTGTTCAACTTGATATTATTCCATTAGCTGAATATAGCACTAAGAATGCTGTAAGAGCTGTTGTCAGAGTTACTAAGCCCATGAAGAGCGGTAGCTATAATGAAGTTCAGTCTAGATTAAACAGCATAAAAGACATTTGTATGGAAGCAGCAACAATAGATGGAAACTGCATGCTTACTGAAATGACAACATTTATAGCAGAAAACCCCAAAAACAAATACTATTACGAAAAGACTATACTGAGATAAAAAATGAGTTTTATTTCCTATTCTGGAACTTTACCTAGAACTATGGCGTGTTTGCTTGTATGCACGTTAATTGTGGCATTCGGCGCCATAGGTTCTGTTCTTGCAGGTAATTTCGGGGATCAATATTCTTTGGTCGGTCTTTTTCTTGGTTCTGCTTTAGGTGCTTTTATAGCTGTTTATGAATCAACAATAATAGGTTGTTTGATAGGTATGATTGTTGGTGTTCTTATATCACCAGTGTTATATCATTTCATAGATTTTGAAACTGCTTATCTTGCTGTTTTTATAAGCTCTTTGATAGGGGCAATACTTGGGGAGCCTGTAGCTTCTTTCTGGTATGAAGCAGATGATGCTAGTGATAATGAAAAATCTGAAGATGAACAGAAAAACAAAGAAGACAAATCGAATAGTGATTTAGAAGAAAAAAATCCCAATTCGAGTAGTGATTTAGAAGAAAAATAATCAAATAATTAAAGAGAAAACTAATTAGAAAGAGGCATTCAATAATTATGGTTAATTGTCAGGGCTGTGGAGTAGCTAATCCTGATGATGCAATAAAATGCACAGCATGTGGTCGTGCACTTCAGATTAATTGTCCAGTTTGTGGTTGTAATAATTCTGTAACTGCTACATTATGCAATCAGTGCGGCAGAGTGTTGGATAATAATCCAGATTCAAAAGAGTCTGAAAAGAAATTGGTCGATCCAGTTTCTGAAATGTTTGAATCCAAAACTGTCAGCAAACCTAAAACAAGTAATTCTCCTAAAAAAGCAATTGTTTTTCTTGTTTTAGGTTTATTTATTTTTGCTTTGCTTTATTTGAGCAAAATATGTGAAGGTCATCCTTTTATTCTGCTTTTTGGTGGACTTCTAAGCGGAATTATTGCTTTAATTGGTTTAATAGAACTCACATTCTGGTTTATAGATGAGAAAAACCTCGTAGATAGAGATTACTCCATCGAAAATGAAAACTTTGAAAATGATTTGCCCGATGTTCAGGCCTTAGATGCTTCAACTCCAGTAGCTTCATTGGAAGAAAGCGATAAAGATTTGGAAACTTCTTCGAAAGCTTCCGAAAAGGTAGCCGTTCTTGATATGGGAACACCTATTGAAGCAGCTCCTGAACAGGTGGTTAAGTCTCCAACTGTTGATAAGCACTATGATACTCTTGCAGAATTCCTTGATGATGGTATTGCTACTGAAATAAACGATGTAAAAGAAAAACTCGCTAAAACTCCTGATAATTACGCTTTAATGCTGAAATTAGCTCAGCTATATGATGAAAGAGGCGAAACAGAAAATGCTTTGGCAAATTTAGAAGCCTGTATAAAGCATAATCCTGATAGTGCTGAAGTCTATTTGTTTTATGGAACTATGCTTCGCCAGAAAGGGCGTATATTAGAAGCTCAGAAAGCTTTTGAAAAAGCTCTTGAAATCAATAAGTTCATGGCAAAGGCTTATTATCAGCTTGGGTTATTAGAAAAGTCTCAAAAGAAACTGGAACATGCTCGTGATTTGTTCCAGAAAGCTATTCAGTTGTCCCCAGATGACCCTTATGCTCACTATCAGTTAGGTATGACATATAAGGATTTGGATAAAACTGATTTAGCTATAATGGAAGTTAAACGAGCTACAGTATTGCACCCGACAGATTCTTATGGTCACAGCAGATTAGGGCAGTTCTATCAGGAACAGAATAAATATGATTTGGCTGTTAGTTCATATTCTAGAGCAATAGGTCTAAAACCTAAAGATGCTTTTGTTTTAGAAAAACTTGCTGAAGTAATGGCTGCAAAGGGTGACCATAAAAGGGCTATCGAAATATTCCAAGAAGCTCTTGCCTGTCAGTTTCATCAGAAGATTGAAACTATGCTGTCTCTTTCCAAGTCTTTAAAGGCTGTAGGAAGATGGGTTGACCTGCAGGTTTTGACAGCAGAAATACTTAGGTTGGAACCAGAAAACTATGAAGCAGCTTATTTAATGGCTTATTCTGTTGCTAAGCAGGGTAATTTGGAAGAAGCTACTCAGATGTTTGAGGCTTTGGTAAATAATCAGAAAGCTACCTATGAATCATGGCTTGAGCTGGGTAAACTCTATCAGGCTACAAATCAGCCGGATAAAGCTATAGTTGCTTTTACTAAAGCTACAACAGGAGCTCCAGACCAGGCTGGAATCTGGAATAATATCGGTATTCTTTTGTCCAATCAGAAATTGTATGTCGATGCTTTAAAAGCCTTTAGAAAGGCTGCTAGTTTCGATTATAGCGATCAGGGAATAGCTGATAATTTAAAGACTGTTCAGAAGAAAGTTGATTCTGATGCTTCAAAGGTTATTGAAAGCAGAAAGAAACAGATAGAAAAAGTTCCAGATGATATAGAAGCCTATTTGGAAATGGGTAAGGCTTACGAAAATGCAGATATGCCAAATGAAGCTTTAATGGCTTATCAGAAGGTATTAGCTCTTAATCCTAAGTATATTCCCGGACTTATGAATTATTCAGAACTTCTTCGCAGAATGGGTAAACTCAAGATGGCGATGAGGTGTTATAGAGAAATAATCAAGCTGGAACCTAATAATCTGGATGCGCATTTATTTATGATTAATGCAAATCTGAATCTTGGTTTCGTTAATGAGGCTTATAAATATGCTTCAACTGCAGAAAAACTAGCTCCAGAAGATAAAAGAGTTCGTTTCTTCCTTGGTAAGATATATTTTGCCAGAGGTCTGGCTCCGAGAGCTTTGAAAGAATTTACTACTGTAGCAGATTCTGCTGGTGATCCAGATTTGATAAGCTGGGCAGAACTCATGCGTAGAAGATTGTCGAGAACTAATAAAGAATGAAAAGAATAATAGCAGCAATATTGTTTGCCTTAGTTTGTATTCCTGGTTATTCACAGGAATTTCAGACACCTACTTCTGATATATCTGTCAGAGACTTGTTGGAAAATTCCAAAAAGACTCCAAAAGCTGATACCTATTATTTAATGGCGTTGTCAGCAGCTCGAAAAAATGAAATAGATATGGCAAACAAATATATTGCTACTGGTTTGAATATTAATCCAAGAAACATTAGATTATTGGATTTAAAAGGCGCTTTATTAGCTAAACAAGGAAGATTGGTTCAAGCCAGACAGATTTTCCTTACTGTCTTGAGAATGAATCCTAATGATGAATATGCTGAAAGTTGTCTGAGGCTTATTGAAGAAAAGTTGCAACCGAAGCAGAATGCTATTAAGCCTTTGATAAGCACAAAGAGCAGTTATAAAGGGGCAACAGATGCGCCTGTAGCTCCGGTAGAACAGAAAAAGGAATCATCTGAAAAGTTGCTTACTGCTGTATATTTTGAAGAATTAAAGCATAAACAGGATTGTTCTCATGGGATGTCTCTTATTCAGATGGCTCAGGAAAAGCTAATTGGAAGAAATCCTAAGGTGAAGGCCGACTTTTCTCTTAATAATCTTGTTAAAGAAGGGCTTTTAACTTCTGTTCCAGTTTGTCCTAAGGGTGGTATTTATTCCTGGAGCAATAATGAGGTTAACTGCTCCAAGCACGGTGGCTTTACTGCATTAGATGCAGAAGTTACCAATGTATTCAGAGAATTTAATACTGGTTTAAGAGCAAAGCTTAGTAGAAACTATCTTGATGCTTTGAAGGCTTTTGAACAGGTTGTTATCCTTTACCCACTATGGGCAGAAGCTCATTATCAGCTTGGAGACACTTTATTCAGATTAGGAGAAGTAGACCCTGCATTAAAGTCTCTCAGAACCTGTTTGAAACATGACCCGGATAATCTTGATGCACAGCTTCTTATGGCAAATCTGTATTTCAAGAAAGGTATGAAGCAGGCTGCTTTAACTATTCTAGACAGGATTAGCGACAGTCATAAGGGCACAGTTTATGGATTGTCCTCTAGAAGCGTTGCCAAATCAATAAGAAGTGGCAGAAGCTATTACGAAATATTCCCTCCAAATTAATTAAGAGTATGATATTAAAAGATAAACCAGAAAAACCTGTAAGAAATATAGCTTTCAGTTGTCATCCTGCGAAGGAGTCTTTGCCACCTCTTGTTTCAACAATGTTGAAATGGACAATGAAAAACAAGATTACGGCAAGATTGTCTCCGACTATGGCAAAGCTGGTTTCTATGCCTGAATTAGAGTTTGATAGCGAATATTTAAGAAATCAGGCTGACATGTTTGTGGTATTGGGTGGAGATGGCACCATTCTAAGTGCTGCAAGAGATTATGCTGAATATAATCTTCCTATAGCCGGAATTAATCTTGGTCACTTAGGTTTTATGACTTTAGAAGACCCTAAGAATGCTATCAATGCTTTAAGAAGATTAAAAACAGGTGATTATTACGTTGAACCTAGAATGATGCTTTGCACCAATGTTTATCGAGATGGTGAAAAAATATATTCTGGTATAGCTTTGAATGATATTGTTATTCAAAAAGCTCCAATGCTCAGAGTAATAAAGATTAATGTTTCAATTTCTGGGAATATAATCAATACTTATCAGGGTGACGGGTTGATTGTTTCTACACCAACGGGTTCGACTGCCTATTCTCTTTCTGCTGGCGGTCCTATTGTTCCTCCATGGGTCAATGTAATGGTTATCTGCCCTTTGAATAGTCATATGTTAAGCGCCAGACCTGTTATAGCAGCAGATAACGAAGTCTTAAGCTGTAGAATAGCTTGTGTTCATTCAATAGTTGAGCTGGTTTTAGATGGTCAGTCCAATTTTAAGCTACTGAACAATGATATTGTTGAAATAGTTAAAGCAAAAGAAGTCAGTCATATAGTTGTTTTTAAAGAACGTAACTTTTTTAATGTTCTCAGAAAGAAGATGAATTGGGGCTAATCATTTAATGCTTCAAGAAGAAAGCCCATACAATTGCGTTGTATAAAGGTGAGCAGAGAGACCAGAATACTAATCCGCAAAAAATAAACATTATTGTAAAAATAATAGGCTTAGTATAGGTATTAAGAGAAGTAATAATTGAGTTAGATTCTTTTTCGTATTTATCAGCTATTTCCATGAACATTTTGTCTATGTAACCTGATTCTTCACCATGTTCAATAATATTCAAAGTATAATTTGGCAGTATTTTGATTTTATTAAAGGAATCTATTATTGAATTACCGCTTTCTATTTCTGAAACTATTTTTTCAAAGGCATTCTTTAAATAATGGTTTTGAATCGTTTTATTGCAGATTTTCATTGATTCTATAAAAGTAGTGCCTGAATTATACATAGCAACAATATTACGAGAATAAAGAATTATTGTGTGATTTTCTATGAGTTTTCCAAATAATGGCATTTTAATCTTTAAATAGTCTGCATAATATCTTCCTATTTTAGATAGATTTGCTAGAAGATAAAAAAGTAAAACAGCTAGAAAAGCACCTATAAAGTAATAAAGGTTATTTTGAAACCAGATTCCAAGTTCTAGAACTTTTACTGTTAAAACAGATTTTGTAAATCTTTCTAATAATCCTGCGAATGGGGGAACTATAAAAGCCAATAAAAAGCTTGCTTCGACTATAGCATGAATAATCATTGTCGAAGTTACTTGTATCGTATTATTTGTGTTTTCTACGATATCTACACGGCTTTCAAGTAAAGCATGAAGGCGTTCCAATACTCTGTTTAAACGGCCGGTGTCTTCGCCTATTTTTATTAAATCACAATAAATGTTTTCAAAAATATCAGGATGTTTGCTAAGACAGATATAGAGAGGTGTTCCAGATTGGACTTCTGTTATAGAATCTAGAATTATTTTTTTTAGTTTCTGATTTTTTATTTTTGAAGAGAGGGTTTTTAGAGCAGGAATAGTAGACATTCCTTCATTAGTTAATTCTGCAAAATCTTTAGTGAATTGAATCAAATCATAATCTTCATTCTTGACTCGAAAAGGATTATTACGTTCAAAAAAGGAAAGATTATTTGTATCTTTATTAGGCTTTTTTGATTCTGCTATTTGTTTTTCAGATTCAAACATAATCTTTTCCTGTCATAATTCAGATACTAATTCTTAGTATCTGAAAAGAACAATTTTTTTTATAATATAATATTTTTCAAGCTTTATCATCATAGTATTGAAAAGAAGTAAGGAATGGGTCTTCATTTGGTTTAATATGATGTTTTAAGATTCTCAAAGCTAATTTCTTGTTATGTGTAATATGCCAAACCGCTCTGCAGCCAGCTATACAGTGAGCGTCACTTGAAAGCTTGAGTAAAACCTTGGCAACCTTGAAAGCCAGGCTTGGTTTTGTAATAGCTTTGCCGATATCATGAATCAGAGCGAAATCAGACAATTCTTTCTTTAATTCACTGCTTAAACTATTGTCTTTTTCAATATAGTATAAAACCCTTAAAGTATGAGCTTTTTCAGCTTTCCCTAAGTTTTGAAGCAGAGGTTTTAGTCTTATGTCTGCCTGATTCAAAGCTTGTTCCCAGACTTTTTGATTTAATCTGGGAAGAACAGCTTTATAGAATTGCCAGCATCTATATAGTATTTTGTCTATTGTTGCTTTAAGCTCTAAACTTGCCATTCTTATACCTGTTTGGCCAGAGTTTTTCTAAACGTTCTTTTATAAGTTTTTCTTTGCCGTAAGAAGTTGGTTTATAGAAGCTAACTGGTTCACAACCTATAGGGAAATAATCTTCATCAGGCAAAAAAGCTCCTTTGTAATCATGAGGGTAACGGTATTCTTTGCCATACCCAAGTTCTTGCATTAGTTTTGTCGGAGCGTTTCTAAGATGTATTGGAACACCAGGTTCGCCAACTTCTCTTATAAAACGTTTAACATTGCTTTCTGCCTTGTAAAGAGCATTGCTTTTGGGAGCGGTAGCCAGATAAACAACTAACTGAGCCACAAATAAGTGGGCTTCTGGAGGACCTACATATTCAAAAGCCTGGGCGCAGGACATTGCCAGAGTCATAGCAAAGGGGTCAGCCATTCCGATGTCTTCTGCGGCGAAGCGTATCATTCGTCTGAAGAGATAGCGGCAGTTTTCGCCACCTTCAATCATTCTGTAAGCCCAATAAAGAGCAGCATCCGGGTCTGAACCACGCAAAGACTTGTGTAAAGCAGAAATTAGATTGTAATGCTCTTCACCGCCTTTGTCATAACGCAAGAGTTTGCTTTGGAAAGTTTCTGCAACGATTTCTGGTGTGACTACAGGTTTTTCGGCGTTTTTCTGTCTTGCAACCTCACAACAGGTTTCTAGAACATTTAAAGCGATTCTAGCGTCTCCTGCAGCCATAACTGCGATTCTCTCGATGCTATCGTCAGAAATGTCTATTTTGGGAGGTCTGTTGAGCTTTTCATCCTGATCTATTGCTCTTGCTAAAATAGTCATTAAAGCTGGCACAGATATAGATTTCAGAACCAATACCTGACATCGTGATAATAATGCAGAATTAACCTCAAAACTTGGGTTTTCGGTTGTAGCACCGATAAATATTACTACACCAGACTCTATGTGTGGTAGCAGAGCATCCTGCTGAGCTTTGTTGAATCTGTGAATTTCATCTATAAAGAGAATAGTTTTACGACCAGAAGTGTTTCTTGTATACAAAGCCTGGTCAAAAGCAGCTTTCATATCTTTTACGCCGGAAGTAACTGCTGAAAGCTGTATAAAATCAGAATCAGAAAGACTGGCTAAGACTCTTGCCAAGGTAGTTTTGCCACAGCCTGGAGGACCCCAGAGGATAATGGAACCGCTTAATCCTGCTTCCATAAGCATTCTTAAAGGTTTGTCAGGACCTAAAATTTCATCTTGCCCTAAAACATCTTCTAATGTTTTGGGGCGAACTCTGTCGGCCAAAGGTTGGTATACAGAGATTGCAGCATTTCCACTGCTGATAGATTCATTTGAAAAGTCAAAAAGACCGGCCATATCTAGTGCTTTCTTTAACGAGATTTCTTAGCTTTATTATTCTTTGTATTATTAGCTGTCGAACTATCTGAAGCAGGGCTGCTTTTTCTGACCCCATGAAGTTCAGCGGTTGGAGAAAATGAGCTTACGTATTGAACTACATCTGGTTTCGACTTAACCCAAACTTCGATTATACGCCATGTTTGACGCATATAAGCATTCTGAATTTCTATGGCCATCTGATGCATTTGATGAGTTGTCAATTCTTCATTAGGGTAGGCAATTAATTTTGTTCCACTAATAAAGTTAATATCTTTAACTGGCTGTCTATCTTTTATCCATTCTATGAATTGAGAATTATCAAGTAATTTATCTGCTGAAGCCACATCATAATTTGCAGAATACTTTTTAATATATTCTGGAGTCTTGTTTAATTTCTTAAAGCAATCGGGACAGGGTTCCAGACCTAATATTTCTTTTCTTTCTTCAATCCAGGAACGTTCCTTTATATTCAAACAGTTGTTTTGAGGGTCGTGATAATAAAGCCCCATTGGAGTAATCCAGGCTATTGTTTTTTCATTCAGTGTTCTGGGAGGAATTTCTCTTTTTTGAATTACACCAGCTTTCTGAGCGTTTTCTTTATCTTCTTCCAAGGCTTTTTCCTGTTGTTTATTGGTAAAAACCCCTGTAATAACACGCTTAACAGGTTTAAAAGGTTGCTTTTCCTGTTCAACTGGGAAAACATAGATTACAGAACTTGGGCTTGTATTATCGTTTTTCTGAGTTTGTTTTGTCTTTGTTGAATTAGAATTATTTTTCTTTGCAGCAAAAGACTGATTTGATTGAAGGCTTATTAATCCAACCAAAAAGAGAATAAAAAACAAATTGATTTTTTTCATCGGCTTACTCCCTGTTTGCTGTGATTATATCATATAACAAAAGACAAACCATAAAAAAAATGCTATATTACTGAAAACATTTTTAATGTTTATGATATAAAGAGAAAGTTTGATGAATAAACTAATTTCACTATTTTATGCTTTTTGTTTCCTTTTACTATTAGTATTTGGATATCAATCATATCAATTATACCAATATAAAAAAATAGAGCCTTACGTAAATGTAGTAAATGATTCAAGTCTTCAAGATTTTTGTAAAAGACATTATTACCATAATGATAATGCCTTAAAAAGCTATATGACTGAAGAATATTATCCAAACGGCAAATACAAAGAAAAATTAATAGAGATGGAACCAATGCTTCCTAGACCTAAGGACTTATTCAATCCAGATTCAGAGAAAAAAATAATGAAGGATATTGAGGAACTGGTTCCTGATAATTTTGATACGTTCTTATCTTTCCTTATAAAAGAAAGATTTCAAAAAAATATTAGTAGAAAAAAATCATTACAAAATGAATTGGCTGAGTATAAAAAATATGGTCATGGTACGCCTCTTACCTGTGAGAGAACTCGACGAACAGGTACTTATTGGTATTTATTAAGCAGATACTTAGATAATAAGGGTGATTCCCAAAACTCTTTATTATTAAGTCATGGTATTTTTTATTTAGGTAGAGAATATGAAAGGCACAATAGCTATGGCTTAAATGCGATTACTAAGACTTATACATATGAAATAACTCATGAAGCTTGCAAATCTGAACTTATTTGGGCGTCAAAACCTAAACCAGATGCCGTTCAGCTTAGTAAAAAACTGGCTAATGATATTATAGAATTGATAAACAGTGAATTTCCTTGTTCCGAAGTTCTAAAGAATGAAGAAAAAGAATTTGAAAGAAATTTTGAAAACAGTTCTTTCAAGTATAAATATTCTAAATATGAAAATATTATCAATGAAATGAAAAATTCAGAATCCTATAAAAAGCTTTTAAACGAAGTATTTCAAAAACCTTCCAAGTTTATAGACAGACCACTGAATGTAATAAGAAAAGAATTAGAAGATTATAATAAAACTAGAGATGCTTTATTTGCAAAAGAAAGTGATTCTCAAAGAAACGAAAATTTACATAAAGATCATAACCGGGTAATAGCTCAAGCTTTATTAAGAAATAATCTTAATGATTATGTAAAAATGAAAATATCCCATGAACAAAAAATTGCAGAAATGGAATTAACGGCTATTGCACTGGTTATTAATTCATATGCATCCGAATACAAACAACTGCCAGAATCAATGGGAAAACTTAGCAAATGGTTTGGAAGGGCACTTCCGATAAACAGGTTTACGCAAAAGCCATATGTATTAGATCTAAAAGGGAAACATCTTCTTTATAACAATGGAGCTGATGGAATAGAGAATTTAGATTCGAAAAATACTGACGATATATACTTTGATTTTTCTTTTAATTAGTTCATAATATAATAATGACTCAAGCAAATCTTTCACCTCAAACAAAAGAAATTATTTCGCGTTTGTATAGCTCAAATGAGTATAATAAGCGCGAAGCTATTTACCGCATTCTTTTTGACAGGCGAACAGATTTAGTTCCAGAATTAAAAAAAGCAGTTAAATACGAGAAGAACGAGACCATTGCGGTGTTTATGGTTCAGGTTTGTATGACTTTAACCAATTTTCCTCGAGATGCTGCGATGGAAAGACGTATTCTTGAAATACTTCAATACGAAGAAGGCGGTAAGGTCAATGATATAACCCCGACAATGTGGGAATATCTTGAAAACTGTGCCACAAGCCAGATGATTATAGCAATATTGGCCTTCATGGGGAATTCTATCCCAGCCAATAGTTTTGATTTTATAGAAATGTGTCTTACACATCCAGACCCGGAAGTAAGGGCAATGGTTTGTGAAAAAGCTATTAAGAGCGGAAGACCAAGCCATTTTGCATATGTTTTGAATCTTGTGGCAGATAAAGACCCTATAGTATCTCAGACAGCTTTTTTAGCAATTAAGAATCTGCCTGAGCAGGAATTATCAATTATACTTGATTATGCTTTAGGTTCTCCAGATGAATGGGTATTAAAAACAGTAGCGCCTTTTCTGCCTAATCTGATAACCAATAATTTGCGTTCTGTTATAGCTAAAGTTCAGTATCATTCAAACCAGCTTGTGGCCCACAAAGCTAGAGAAGCTCTAAAGGTTTTGGATGCTATTCCTTATATTACAAAACGTTCTATGAAGGACCATGACGAAGCTGAAAAACGCAAAGAAGAAGAGAAAGAGAAGGAAAAGAAGGAAGAATTTGTCATAGAAAATGGCAAAAAGGTTTCTTTAAAAGAGCAGCTTGAACAAAAGCGCAAAGAGCAGGAAGCAAAAGATAAAGCTATTAGAGAAGCCAACGAAGCATTAGATAAAGAGCTTGCTGAAATTGATCCAAAAGAAATGGAAGCTTTCTCTAAGTCTATGGATAACTATGATTCTGTTTTGCCACAAGATGAAAACGTATCCTTAGAAGAAGAGAACGTATTGCCAGAAGAAAAAACTTTTGTTGAAAACACGGATTTCTCACTAGAGGCTGATGCTTTGGCTGTTATAGACGACAGCATTGCAGAAAAAGCAGTTTCGGATATAGTAACTGAAGCAGATAGAAAGAAACAGGAAGAAGACGAAGATGAAAAAGCTTTCTTAGAAGCCATGGCTTCTGTCAGGAAAAAGGATGAAGAAGCTAAATTGGCGGCCGAAGCAGAACAGAAAGCAATGGAAGCTTCTGCTGGTTCAGAACCTGCTAAGAATGTTCCTGAACAAACTCCATCTGAAAATTCTGCTGAACAGGTTTTGAATGAAAATAGCGTGCAAGAGGAAATGACTCTGAATCTTGAACCCTCTGCTGAAGGTAGCGTAGCTATGAATGAAGCTAAACCAGATGCTGGTTTGGCTACAGAAGCTTCAAATGAAGTAGTTTCTCCAACCCAGACTGTCGAAGAGCAGAAAGAGCCAGTTTCTGATACAAACGAATTGGATTTAAATATTGAAAATTCAGCACAGTTCCTTGATGCAGATGGTTTGGATTTGGGTATTGCAGATTCGGAAAGTAAAACAGAAACATTAGATTTGTCTGGTGCAGATTTTAATCTGGATGGTGCTTTATCTGAATTAGAAGGAATAAATGTAGATAATCTTGATTTAACTGCGATAGACCTTAATTCAGAAAGTAATCAAACTAAGCAGCAAAAAGCTGAAATCAAGCCACATAAAGTTGAACCTAAGGCAGAAAAACCTGTTGTTAAGGCTACTCCTGCTCCTCAACCCAAGGCTCCGGTTGCGAAACCCGCTACTACAAAAGTTTCTGTTCCGGCAAGTGCAAAGGAAATATTTGAAAAATATCCTTCTTTCCTAGTAGACCCATTATTAGAAGTTTTTAAAGCTACAAAGAATGATGCGAAGTTGAAAGCAATAGACAAAGTTCTTAATAATCTGACGGCTTTTCTTAACATATGTTTTTTGCAGTCATCAATGTACTATGCTCAAGAATCAGATATGCTTGCTAAAAGTATAAAAGATTGTATAAAAGGCAATCTTATAGGTCCATCTGCCATTAGATGTCTTCATAATTTTGTTTTGGCTATGAAAGCTGCTCGAGGCAATAATGTGTTTTTTACTTTTCCTTTGGCAAGAATAATGAGCAGTTCAATAGATACTAATCCTCTGATGCTGATGAGAGAACTAAAGGAATTTTTGAAAGAACCGGAAGAACCATTAGATGAAAGCGTTCCTCAGGCTGTTGAGGGGTTGTTGGAAATACTTAGAGGAGTAAAACCTATTACCAACAATACAATGGTAATGCGCGCTCCAAAGGGTGCAAGACTCCCTTATGCTGATTTAAGCGGTCCTTCGGCTAAACCTTTAGCTCAAGATAAGTTGCCATCCATGGATTTGCCTGTTGGAGAAGTAATTCTTATTTCAACAGATGGAGCAGAAGCTTTCGGTTTATTCCCTTTCTTTAAGTATTCTAATAAAAAAGTAGTATTTAGTATTCCAAACCAGGAAGAACTCTCAACTTTTTATGAAAGATTAGAAATTGTCCCATAAATTAGACATTTTTTTTATGTGATGATAAAATAAAATAATGAAGAAAAAACTCATAATACTACCTATTTTTTGTTTAATGCTTTCTACGGCTCAGGCTGCGGATTGGTTAAGTCGTTTTAGAATAGAATCTCAGGAAACGGCTGTTTATAGACCTTCCCAAATACATATTCCTGAAGCCGAGGTGTTTGATGAAACTCCTGTAGAAGACTATAATTCGGCAGTAACATTAAATAATCAGGCAATAGATGCTTTAAATTCTCGAAATTATACGGAAGCTGCCAATCTTTTAAGACGAGCAGTAGCTCTTGCTCCTGACGCTGATGGGTTTAGAAAAAATTATATTATAGCTTTAAATAAAGCAGAGCAATACGATGAATTGCTAAAGCAATGTGAAATTCATCTTGGTCGAGATAAAAATGACGATAGAACTGCTTATCTGATTGGGTTGACTTATCTGAATTATTATAAGAACTACCAGAAAGCAGCAGATTATTTTTCTTATGCTATTAATCTTGAGCCAAACGATTCAAATTATGTCATAGCTTTGGTTAATGCGTTAGAAAATACCAAGCAGTATGGAGACAGTGTTTTTGAGATATTAAAAAAGCACGAAAAGAGTTTTAAGGAAGCTTATCCCTATTATTTGCTGGGTATGAGATATCTTGATAAAGAAAACTATACTAAAGCAATAAGAGCTTTTAGGGCTGCAAAACAATATGATGACAAGGGCTATACCTATCATGCATATGTAAGAGCTGCTTATTATGGCGGTTACATGAGAGGTTTGGAAAAAGAAGCAGAACTGACTATAAAACAGTTCCCTTCAGACCAGAATATAGATAGTACCAAAAGAATTTATAAATCATTGAAAGAAACTGAATATAACTTTACAGAGCATATTACTCTGAAAATTTCAGGTGCTTCATCTCTAGAGGAGCTTAATTTCAATGTCAGACCTATAAAAGATTTTTATGAACATCAGCAGGTAACGCTTCTTTCTACTGAAATTATCTCTAAAGGCAAGAAACAGGAAGTTCAGCCAAAAACCAATAGTGATGGTTCTTTGAACATAAATGTACCAAAATCCATGTGGAGTACAGAGGTAGTTTTAGAGCTTAAATACAAGATAAAATCAAAAGCACTTTGCGGAGTGTATTTCAATGGGGGGGAAGAACCTGATATTGAATCTTTGAAAAAAGATGAAAATCTTAGTTATAACGATAAACGTTTGAGCAAATTAGCTGACTATATAGATAATCTTTACTTAGAAGATTCAGAAAACTATGATTTTCAGGAAATCTTTGCGGCAAAAGCAGCAACAGCAATTGCAAAGGGTTTGAAATATAAGGAAAATGGGATAGACCACCCTGTTTCCTGGGCTTTAGACAATCTTAATAAATGTGATTGTACTGAATATTCCAGACTACTTGTAGCTCTCTGTTTGAAAAAGGATATTCCTGCAAGGCTTGCTACGGGTTTCCTTATTAGAAGAGAATTAGTTGATCAAGCTACTTCAATAGGTCATGAATGGTGCGAAATATATGTTGGAGGCAAAGGTTGGACTCCTGTTGATGCAACTTTGCAGTCTACTATGCACCGAGCCTACTTCAGAAATATATTAAATGACCAGATCTTTTTTGAATACCCGAATGAACATGAAAAAACACGAATAGGTGTTGATTATGTTGCAAGAAACTCTGATATAACAGTTTCTATAGAAAACTCATATAAGATATCCAATTGGAAATAAACAAAGGAAGATAAAATGGTTGCTCGTAAAGAGATTATAAAGTATTTAAATCAGCTTTTTTCAGAAGTTAATGTTCCTGATTTCTCATATAATGGTCTTCAGTTTGAAGGCAAAGAAGAAGTAACAAAAATTGTTACTGGTGTTGATGCCACAATAGAATTCTTTGAAGAAGCTAAAAAGCGTGGTGGTGACTTTGCATTTGTTCACCATGGTTTATTCTGGAAAGGTGCGGAATGGACTCGCTTGGACAGATATAACATCAGAATCTTTAAATCTTTATTGGCAGCAGATTTGAATCTTTTTGCAATGCATCTTCCTCTTGATGCGCATCCTGAAGTTGGCAACAATGCAATAATAGCCAAGCTTTTAAATGCAGAAAAGATAGCTCCTTTTGGTCTTTGCAAAGGAAATCCAGTTGGTTTTATCGGAAAACTGGAAAAACCTATTTCTATTGAAGAGCTTAAAGATAGAATTGAAAAGAATGTTGCAAAGATTAACACTCATCTTGATTTCGGTAAAAGAGAAGTTCAGACTATTGGAATAGTATCTGGCGGCGGTTGGAACTCTATTCTTGACCCAGCTGTCTACAGAGGCGAAGTAGATGTTATTTTTACTGGCGAAATCCAGCATCAAGGCGTTCCACAATACAGAGACAGAGAAATACACCTTATTTCTGCAGGTCATTATGCTACAGAAACATTTGGAGCAAAGAAAGTTGGCGAATGCATCGCCAAGGAATTTAATCTGCCTTGTGAATTTATAGACCTGCCAACAGGGCTTTAATCAGTATAAGGGCTGGAAATAGTTAAACGATAAAATCCCAAATATGTTTCGTTAATTGTTGTGTTATCGGAACAATAGCTTTACCAGCCCACAAAAATACAGCAATAAAGATTATTATTGAGTATTCTCGAGCTATTTGATAATACTTTGCTTTATATTGCTTTGGTAGCAGGTAATGAACAAGTCTGGAACCGTCTAATGGCGGTATTGGCAGTAGATTGAAAACTGCCAGCATAACATTGATGTAGCTAATGGCAAAACAGAATTGGAAAAAGATTGTTAAATAGTCTTTGTTGTTTAAATACTGGTAAAATGACTTAAATAATAAAGCTCCAACTAGTGCTAAGAGAAAATTGCACAAAGGACCAGCCAGAGCTACAGAAACCATTGCTCTGTCTGGCTTTTTAAAGTAATTGGCGTCGACCTGAACAGGCTTAGCCCAGCCGAAACCGCAGAAAATAAATAATAAGGTTCCCCACAAATCTAAGTGTTTCAGTGGGTTTAACGATAATCTTCCTGTTAGTCTTGGGGTAGGGTCACCAAGGAAATTAGCCATATAAGCATGGGAGAGTTCATGTAAAACAAGTGATACAACAAAAATGGGCATCACTAGTAATTTGGAACCAAACCCGGAAATAGCTGCTCCAACACCCATGGTTAGTATCCAAATAACAAGTATTATACCTAAGGTAGGCAGAACGCTTGTAACTACGTTTTTCCAGTCTGGACCGCCATTATTAGGCGCTTTAAATTCATATATTCGATATTCCGACAAGGTCTAATTCCTCTTTTCTATTTAGTTCGGGGTTCTCAAGCTTTTTTTCGATAATCTTATCCAAGATTTGTCTGATTTGAGGACCTGGTTCTATTCCTGCTTCTATAAGGTCTTTGCCAGTAATAGAAGGCTTGATTGAATATAATTCATTAACATAAAGATTGAGTTTATTTTCTATTTCTTTATTTTTGTTTTTAAGATATAACAAAGCTAAGGTTTCAGGGCAAGTATCTTTTAAAATATTGTAAATTTCTAATCTGGTATTTGCTAGTGACAGTTTGGTGAGTATGACTTGCCAGCTTGATAAAGTATTTACTGTTTGCAACCCGACAGAATGAGGTAAGCCAGAATTGTTTAGAAGAGGCTGTGATTCTGTGAATGGAATAGAAGATAAGAACAATGACCAATAAACAGCAGATTCTATTATATTGGGGAATTTGGAACGAAGCCTTGTTGTCATCGATCGAACCATGCTGAAAGAAAAATCTGGTCTGGTAACTCCTTTAAAAGATTTGTGATAGTAGGCTAGCAAACCAGTAGCTCTATATCTGTTTAAAAGAGAAAGAGGGTATTTTTCCTTAAAGCATTTTTCTATTTCTGCTGCGATTCTTTTTGTGCTTAAAGAGCTTGGGTAGCTTAGTTTAATGGCTTTGTCAAATAAATATTCTGTATTGGAGTCTAATACGAACTTGAATCTATCTGCAAAACGTAAAGCGCGATAAAGCCTTGTGGGGTCGTCTAAAAAACTTTTTGAATGAAGAACTTTGATTATTCCTTCTTTTAAGTCTAGTTCTCCATTAAAGAGGTCTATCAGTTCAAATTTTTGATTTGAGTTAATAGAAAGTGCCAAGGCATTTATAGTAAAATCTCGTCGATAAAGGTCGTCTCTGATGTTGCTGAAAGATACTTCTGGAAGATCGCCTGGGTGAGGATAATATTCCTTTCTGGCAGAGCTGAAATCCAGGGTGAGATTATCTAAAAAGATATGAGCAGTATGAAAGCGTTCTATTAGCTTACATTCTGCATTAAGTTCCTGACCAACTTTTGTGGCAAAAGGAATAGCGTCTCCTTCAACCATTATATCAATATCGAAGTTGGCTTTACCTAGCAGCAAATCTCTGACGAATCCGCCGACTACATAGGCTTTCAGCCCCAGTTCTTCTGCTATTTGTCCTATTTGTGTCAGTAATTCAAGAAGTCTATTGGAATAAAGCCCTTGAATCTTTGAATCCAGAGCCATTATTTATCTATTCCTTCTTTTTTCAGTATTTCGAAGAATACTTTAACTATAGATGGGTCTAATTGAGAACCAGCGGCTTTGAACATTTCTTTCTTTACGTATTCGAACGGGAAAGCCTTTCTATAGGGACGGTCAGCTATCATAGCATCATAGGTGTCTGCTACAGCTAGAATTCTAGCGCCTAAGGGAATTTCTGTTCCTTTAAGACCTAATGGATAGCCTTTTCCATCATATCTTTCGTGGTGGTAAAGTGTAAGAGGTGCAATATCTTTTAAAATAGCAACTCTTTCCATTATGTTAGCACCGTATTCCGGGTGTTTGTGCAGTTCTGCTATTTCTTCTTCTGTTAATTTACCCTGTTTTGATAAAATAACATCCTTAACGCCTATTTTGCCTATGTCGTGCAGTAATCCTGCATATCTGACTGTTTCAATCTGGTCGTTGTCCAGACCTATTTCTTTGCTTATTTTAACAGCGTATTCCATAACCTTTGTGCTGTGACCATGAGTATATGAGTCTTTAGCTTCTATGGCGGCTGCTAATGCCATAACCATAGACATATACTGTTCTTTCATGTCGGCATAAAGCTTTGCATTTTCAATTGCTATGCTGGCTTGTGAAGCAAAGGTTGAAAGTAAATCTATTTCGCTTTGAGAGAAATTCTTGGGTTTGCTTGTATAAATAGTAATTACGCCTATAGATTTATTGTGAAGAATAATAGGAACAGCGAGCAGACCAGCTATTTTTTCCTTGCGCATCAGACCTAAGAATGGGTCGTCATTAAGTTTTCTAATGTCTGTAACAGAAACAGGTCGTCGCTTTTCAAAACAGGTTCCAATAAGGCTTTCGCCTTTCTTTATAGCTTTAGAGGCTAAGAATGATTTGGACAAACCTCTCGAGGCTTTAACTTCAAGAGCCTCACCTGTATTGTCTAATAACCTGAGCTCGCAACGTAGGGCGTTTATCATTTCTATAGAGAAGCTTACGATAGAATCTAGAACTTCGTCTAAATCAAGAGTTGAGGTGATAGACTGAGATATTTCAAAGAGAACAGATACTTCATCTATATGTCTTTCTAAGTCTAGAGTGATTCTGACGTTTTCTACTGAAGTAGCAAGCAGATTGGAAATAGTAGTCAGAGTTCTAAGATTTTCTCGACTGAATGCGTTTTTACGGCAGGTTGTTAACGTGATGAAACCTATATTCTTACCTTGAAAGACTAATGGAACTGTTAAATATGATTTTAGTTTCCCTGAGAAAAGTTTGGAATTATTGGGGTCCTGCTTCGAGAGAAACAGCTGTTGGCGTTTTATTTGTCTGTCTTTCTGCGGAGCTAGCATATGAGAAATTTCATTCATATGAGCAGAAAGAGCGTTCAGCTTTTGAGGTTCAAGAAGATAACTGGATACGTAGTATCTTTTTTCTTCTTCATCCTTGGAGAATAAGCTTACTATTCCAATATCGAATCTGATTCTTTCGATAAGGTATTCAAAGGCTTGCCCTATGAGAGCTTCGAAGGTTCTAGATGTAGAAAGCTTTTTGGCAAGCTGGTTCAGTTGTTCCATTTGCTTGATTTGTTTTTCGCGGTCTTTAAGCAAAGTGGTGTGTTCTATTTTTAGAGCAGCAAGATTAGCTATAACTGTTGCTTCTTCTAAGTCATTTACAGAGAAAATATTTTTACTGGTGGTGTTGGCGATAACAAGCAGACCAACGCATTGAGTTTTGGTCATTAAAGGAATAAATATAGCTGATTTGTAAGGTGTATTCTGAAAGATGCTGTCTTTGGGGTCTCCAGTAAATAAGAGTCTTTGACGCAATTCAAATGCCTTAAAAACAGCGAGATTTTCGCCAGTCAGATTTGGATTTGCTGTTTGACCATTGCCTGGGCTAGGAGCGAAACCGAATTCTTTATCTGAATGTATTTCGTTTCTATGGTCTTCACATTTAATGAAAGAAGGTCTTCTACGGCGTTTCCCAAAGGCTGTACAAAACTCTAACTGAAATAATTCCCTGTTAAGAAGCATAATATAGCTTTCATCAGCGTTAAAAGCTTCTTTAACAGATTTAGTAATCATTTCTAAATCTTCTTTAAGCTCTCTGTTGGCAGAGAGTGCTAAAGATATTTCAGAAATAGTAGATAAACGATTAAAGCTGTCGTTTTGTTGGTTGTTAGCCTTAGTGAGTTTTTTCATAATGTACTTCAGGTTTATTATAGCTTTGAACCTGATTTCTTCCTTCTTCTTTAGCTTTGTATAATGCTTGGTCTGCTGCTTCAATCAAGTCTGAAGTTTTATTACATTTTGTTACTGAAACACATGAAACTCCGATAGAAAGAGTGACTTTAAGCTTTTTGTCGCCTTCTTGAATATAAGAAGATTCAACTTTTTTTCTTATACGTTCTGCGAAGCTTGCAGCACCTTCTAGTGAGGTTTCTGGCAATATTACTCCGAATTCTTCACCGCCATATCTGGCAACGGTATCGATCTGTTCACGCATAGAAGATTTAAATATAGCAGAAACATGTTTTAAAACTTTATCTCCTACAAGATGACCATAGGTATCGTTGAACTTTTTAAAGAAGTCTATATCAATAATCATTAATGATAGAGGCTTATTATAGCGTTCAGATCTTGTAAATTCCTGTAAAAGTGTTTCCTGGAAAAATCTATGATTATAAAGCTCTGTTAATGGGTCGGTAAATGCAAGTTTTTCTGTTCGCTTATGAATCAGCGCATTTTTAATGCTTGTAATGAATATGCCAGTGAACTGAGAAGTTATATCAAGTTCGTGAGAGGTGAAAGCCTGATTTTCTTTTCTCGCTAAGTGTATAAGCCCTTTAACACTATTCCCAAGAATTATTGGAAGATGGAGAACGTTTTTAAATGATGAAACCGGTTTGTCGTTGTGGCTTTGCGGATTAAAGAATGTTGAGGTTACGTTATTTTCGCTTATTACAGGTTCACTGGGGTATTCCTTGAATAAGTTGATGATACTGCTGCTGAGATGTTTCTGATATTTGAGTGATATAGGTTCAGAAGGCTGAACAATAAGTTTGTATTCAGTGTCTAATTCATCATAAAGCAATATGGAAATAGTTGTAAAAGAAATAACTTTATTGAATTGATTAAAGGCTTTTTGCAAAATAACATAGGGATCAAGAGTTGAGCCTAGGTCTTTGCTGATTTCAAAGAAAATCTTGTTTCTTTCAGCACTTTCTCTGAGAATTTCTTTGTCGTCGCGAATGGTTTTAAGCATTTTTTCTCTAGAGATAGCACTAGAAATATTATGAGAAATAACCTGCAAAAATCTGTAATGTTTATTAGTCATTATTTCGTCATCTTCAACAAAATTACGGCTGACTATCAGGAAATATAATCCGTTGTCCTGTATATAAAGCGGAATACAGTACATTTCGTTTGTTTCTTTTCCATCATCAAAAAGAAGTGTTACGGGAGTATCTTCGGGGTTGTTGCCCAAAAATGAAGAGTTATCAAGAAGTTTCCTTCTTATTCGTTCAGAAGCAGACTTGAACATTTCTTCAAGCTGACTTTGTTTTAAGCTGTGAGAGGCGATTATTTCAAATTTCTTTTGCTTTTTATTTGTAGTTTTGGAATCGTTATCAATGTATTTTATGATGGCGGAACGTTTCATTCCCAACTCTTTAGAGAGCTCTACAAGAAACTCTTCCAATCTTCCTTTGAAATCATTTGATTCAGAAAGCAGATTAGACATCTGGTAAAGGGCAGATATTTCTTTGCGGTTGGTTTCAATCTTTTCCAATAAGGTTTCTTTGTCTATTAAACTGGCAATGAAGGCGTTGATTCCGCTGAGCTTTACTAAATCGTCTTCAGTAAATGATTCTTGTTGAGGTGTTCTATTAAGATTTATGACACCAATCGTTTTTTTGCTGATAGTTAAAGGAACAGACATAAAAGAACTATTGTCATTCCCACGGCTGAATTTAATTTTAGACAGATTGCCTTTTGAATTATTACCGAAAATGATTGGTTTGCCAGAGCTAAAGACTTTTGCAGCTATTGAATCACTTTTTGATACTTTAGTTGTCTTTTCTTTGATTAAACCTTTGGCTAAGACAGGATGAGTGGATGAAGCATAGAGTTTAAGACTGTCATCTTCTTTGTCGTAAACCATAATAGAGCCGAAGGCCGCTTCCATGTAATCTAAGGTCTGTGATATTATGTTCTGAACAAGCAGACGAAGGTCTGTTGCTTCTGCTGCTTTTTCAGCCAGAACTGCATAAATATTCTTATCTTTAATAGTTTTTTTAGTCATTGCTGCCTTTACCTCTATATTTTATTGTCAAAACAGTCAAGTCATCATGGGCGTCTGCACCTTCGCGCCAATCCTGACAAGCTGATATAAGTGCTTTTGTTATTGTTTCAGCTTTTTCATTTGAATTTTCAGTGAAAATGTCGCTGATTCTTTCTGTACCGAACATTTCGCCATTATGATTTATTTCTTCGTAAAGACCGTCTGTGAACATTACGAAAGAATCACCCGGAGCCAGTTTGAATGAAATAGATTCAAAAGGCATGATTGGTGGGTCGAAAAGACCTAATGGCATACCTTTCTTAGGAGTTACTTTTTCATTTTTATTCATGTGTCTAACTAATAGTGGACCATGACCTGCAGATGCAAATTCGCATTCACCAGTGGAAATATCAATAGCAACAAGCTGGAGGGTGACAAATTTGCCATCCATTTCTTCCATTTCTGCGGAAAGGTATTTATTGGCTTTTTTCAAGATATTAATAATATTAGATTCTTCATGAGCCAGGGTTTTAATAATAGTTTGAGCAATAGCCATAATTATTGCGGCTGAAGAGCCTTTGCCAGAAACGTCGCCTAATAATACCAGCAGTCTTCCGTCACAGAGCTTAACGGTTTCAAATAAGTCACCGCCGACTTCTTTAGCAGGAATACTTTCTCCATACATATCTATTTCTTGAGGCAGACGTTTGAAATCCTTTTCTGTAGGCATTAAGGACATTTGAATTTCTCTGGCGTTTTTATTTAGAAGTTCACGTTCCTGGGTTTCGCTAAGAATGCCGACATTATTTATGCCTTCGGCTACCAGATCTGTTATTTCTTCAAGAAATCTTTTATCGCTTAGAGAAAAAGACTTCTTGTTTTCTTTGTTGTTAACATTGATAACACCGGTAACTTTTCTATTTGAACTTCCTATTCCCGTAATTAAAGGAACAGACAAGAGCGACTTAGTATGATATGTGGTTTCATGCTGTTCTTTAAACAATCTTTCAAGATTTTCTATGTCTTCATCTGGAAAATTGCTATGAATTTCTTCTAAGTCATCTAAGTTCTTTATATAAAGAGTCTTACCATATTTAACAACCAGGCCTGAGATAGAATCTTCAATTAGCTGTTTGGTTTCGTTTGGAACAACAGAGTTTGAATGACCCTGTCCCTTCTTTAAAATAAGATATTTTCTGCTGGGGTCGACTTCCATGTAAGAGATAATGCCTACATTGAGATGGTCAGAAATGACCTTTATCATTTTATCCTGCATCACATTAGGGTCGGATATATTCTTTATAATATCTTTAAATTCTGTTATTGAAGATATTCTGTTGGCTTCGTTGTCTGCTTCTTGCAGATGGAAACCTATTTTTTCTTCCAGTCTATCTGAAATTGCTACAATTTCATCCTTGGTAAGCGGATGATTTAATTCAGAGTCAAAAATAACAAGAGCGCGAGAATACTTGCTGGGTGTAGAAGTTAATGAAGTTGTTGGAGTTAATGGAAATATGTAACTAATAGGTAAATTGATTTCCCTATTGGTATTGTCTAAAGGATCGGACTTTTCAGCTTTTTTTAAAGCATCTAGTATTTTCGGACAGTTTCGAAGTTGTTCTATGGTGACTGGAGCAGCTTTCCATGGATCAAGACTTGCTGTTTTTTCTAAAACATCTTTATCTCCAATATAAGTATAAATAGCGCCTTCCTTCTGATCGAAAACCTCAGAAATAAAAATTGCAAGATCTTTCAAAATCTGAGTAGCATCCTTAGGGTTATCAAGATTACTGATACGTGTGTCTATTGCTTCGATAGTTTCTTTTAGGCGGTCGTTTAACGCTATTTTTCTGGTAAGATAAAGATGGCTGAAATAAATCCCGAGTTGGTTGGCTATAATTGTAATAATTTGACTTAAGCCTTTATCATGCTCATTATATATTATTTTCCAAGCCTGCTGCTGTGTGGTGATTATTCCTAGATAGCCAAAGTTTATATCTTCTTCTTCATTAAGATTTTCCTTTAAATTATTATTTGTAGAGCAGGGGAGGACAACTGATCCGAGGTCTGATGAAACCTTGTCTTCGTGGTCAATAAACTTGGTTTGAATTATTATAGAGTCTGAGTCTTTATTCTTAAATGCTGGTATCTGCTCCCGTAAGCTATCTTGAAGACTGCTGTCATATTCTCCTTCGTTGTTTGTAGGCTTTATAATATATTCGTTATAATAGCCTGGTGCTGCTTTTTGGATAATGCCGATTGCTTCAAAGGAAAACTCTTTTTGTAATTTTTTCAGCAAAGGTTCAAGAACCTTACTGTCTTCTTCAAACCAAATTTTGGATTGGCTCTGTTTAAACATCATGTCATTGGGGCCAATATTTAGCTTTGGAGCTGTATTGTTGGTAGATAATAGGTGTTGAAGTTCTAATAGAAGTTCTATAGTACTAGCAGGAGTTTCAAATTTTTTAGCTTCTATGTTAGTGGTTATATTTTCTTGACTGTTTTTTAAATCAGACATAAAGAAAAAGATTCCTTAGCCATCTATTTTGTTTTAGAATTTGTTTGCTAAGTTATCTTATCATATAGAGCTTGTGTTTTCTAGTGCCTCTCTCCTTTTGTTATAAAGATTTTTAAAATTGTGTACATTATTTTAAACTTTTAAAAAACTTTTTATTATTGCCAAAGTATATATATTTGGTATAATGAACAAAATGTGAGGTTTAAATATGAAAAAAACATTTATAATGTTCTCTTGTATGGTTTTCGCATTAGGCGTGGCTACTGCTCCACAGCTTATGAATGCAAAAGCAGGTCAGCAAACATTCGAAGATGACACTACTGGCGTTACTAAGACAGCTACTACATCTTCTCTTGAAACTGCTGACATTAGTGTAGATGAAAGCTCTTCTGGTAGCTCTACGAAAACCTCAACCTCTACTGATGGTGGCGTAGATGATGCTACTAAAGATTATGAAAAATCATTATTAGGTGAAACTAGTACTTCAACTTCAACTTCAACTTCAACTAAAACCGAAACTAGTTCTTCTACCGATACTAAAACTAGTACTTCAACAGATACAAAGACAGATACAAAGACTGATACTAAGACTGACACTAAGACTTCTACTGATACCAAGACTTCTACCGATACTAAGACTTCAACTGGTACTTCAACTTCTACTGATACCAAGAAAACTGTTGAATACACCGTTCAGTCTGGTGATTATCTGATTGCTATTGCTAGTGCTCAGATGGGTGATGGTAGTCGTTGGCATGAAATCGTTGATTTGAATAAAGATAAATATCCTTCTTTATTAACTAATCCAAATTTAATCTATGCTGGTTGGGTATTAACTCTTCCTGCTGGTAGCAAAGGAAATTCTAGTTCTTCTAGTAGCAGCACACTTAGTGGTAGTGATTCAATTTCTACTCCTGGTACTGCTGTAGACTCAAGCGGATGGGGTAGTGCAAATCCTGTTGAACCAATGCCATCAAGAGTAAGTTCTGAATACGGTTACAGAACTCACCCAGTAACAGGTAAGAAAGGAACATTCCATAACGGTGTTGACCTTCCTGTTCCAACTGGAAGCCGTGTAAATGCTATGGCAAACGGAACTGTTATTGCTGTTGGTTATGAAAACGGTGGTGGTAACTATATCAGAATTAAATATGATAATGGTTATGAAACATTTGCTTGTCACCTTAAAGGTTCAACAGTAAAACAGGGCGATAGAGTTCAGGCTGGTCAGCAGGTTGCAATCTCTGACAACACTGGTATTTATACTACTGGTGCCCACCTCCACTTTGAAGTTAAGGTTAATGGCACTCGTGTTAACCCAAGAACAGTTGTAAAATTGCCTTGATAAATGTTCTGTAAATGAGGAATTGAGCTAGATGCTGAAAAAAACTTTATTGGCTGTTGCTACAAGCGTAGCTTGCGTATTGAGTTCTCCTGTTGTGTTCGCTCAAGATCATCACGAACATGATCATGCTCATCATGGTCATGTTCATCAAGAAAAAGATGTTGGTGAATACAAAATGATTAATGGTCTTAGATATTACAAGACTATGTCTGAAGCTGTTCCTTCCAAAGAGTTAATGAGAATTGATATAGGAGCAGAACCTGAAAATGTTGGTGGACCTAAGCAAGATCCTAAGCATACTACAGGTGGTCTTCCAATGGCATTCAGACCAACAGTTAATAAAGATGAAGTTTGGATTCTTGATTCTATAAATGGTGGTTTAAAGCTTTTCAAATCTGGTAAGCTTTTAAAGAACATCAATATAAAAGAATTCTGTACTGTTCAAGATTTCGCATTTAGCCCTGACGGTAGTAAAATTGCTTTCCTGAATGCAAATACAGGAAAGATATATATTACTGATGATAAAGGCAAATTAAAAACTACAATTTCTGGTTACTCTTATGCTCTTTCTATAGAATTTGAAAATGATAAAGAACTACTTGTATTAAGTCCTTTGTCTAAAGGTGTCGCTAAGGTTTCTGTAGGAGGAGCGCCCTTGGGCGTATTTGAAGGCGACCAGAGTTTAAGCAATTTCTCTTCTGAAAAAGGTTTGTGGGGTATAGATTATTCTAATCCTACTAATGCTAAACTTTTTGTTCAGAAAGGTTCTTCTCCAAAAGTAATCGCAGAGTTCCCCTTTGCGGAATACAAAGATGTAGAATATAAAGTTGGTAAAATTTACGGCTTAGATTCTGAAGGAAATGTTTATTTTGGACTTACTGCTTGTGACCCAAATGGTATTATTTATCGTGACAGAATCTATAAGTGCAATCAATATGGTGAAATTTTAAAGGAATTAGATGTTATCGACGATCCAATACTTTCACCAGAATTACCACGTCATAGAATAGTTTGTCCTGATGGCGACATTATGACTTTCTATTCAAATGAACTGGTTTATGCAATTAGAATTTATTCTATGAAGTAAAACCTCACATTGTTCGTTAAACAAAGAAAACTGCCAGACTTTAAGTCTGGCAGTTTTTTGTACTAAGAAAAAAAATAATTATGTACAGAAATAGATATTAAAAAGCTTGAAATTCTTTTAATGTAGTGATATTATTAAGGCTCCAAAATGATTTATGAAAGGTGAAATTATCATGGCTAATACAAAATCAGCAGCTAAGAATGCCCGCAAGGCAGTACGTCGTCATGCAGTTCGTGTTCAGATTAAATCTGAACTTAAGACAGTTCGCAAAACTGCTTTAGCCACAGCAGAAAATGCTCAAGGCGAAGAAGTAGCAAAAGCAACTAATTACGCAGTAAAGAAATACGCAAAAGCAGCTTCTAATGGTTATATTCATCCAAAGACTGCTGCTAGAAAAATCAGCCGTCTCATGAAGGCTGTAAACAGACTTCAGAAATAATAACCAGCTTTATATTTATTACTTCTGGTGTATTACAACTGATATACTGTTAGCCATTTTACCGAGAGTGTATTTTAATATGCTCTCGGTTTATGGTTTTTAGGGGAGTTTAATATATTTAATATTAGTTGCCTAAGCTTTCAGCAACAAAGACTTGAATAGCAGCAAGAGGGTCTATGACTCCAGATTTTAATTTTGAATCGAATTCAATCATTTTAGTCCAGAGAGCTGTTAATTCATCTAGAGTAAAATTTAAAGCCATATACAGTGATTTAAGTTTGTTTTGAAATTTTAAATTTGTAGCTTCAACTAGTGGACCAGGCATATCTTCAGCAAGAGTCTGAATGTCAGACAAAATGTTCTTTTTTTCCTGATTGGATTTAAAATCAGATTTTTCTGCATACAATCTGTATTTTTGTAATAGAGTCAGTATTGGTTTAAAAATATCTGGTCTATCCTGACATAAGGCAAGAAAAAGCCTGAATTCACGAATTTGCTTTATCAGCATAAACCATATCTTTTGAATCGCTTCACCCCTGTTATATAGTGCTTCGAGAATTCTTAAAGATTTTGCTGTATTACGTTTACCATAGGCTTCTAAGAAGTCGAAGGGGGTGTCTTGTTTTATATAAGCGACATTATTATTGATGTCAGCTAAGAGTATTTTGCTTCCAGGCTTAGCTAAGGCAAGTTTGGTAATTTCCTGATGTAGAAGGGCCAAGTCAGAACCAACTAGTTCGATGAGTTGGTCAGCAGCGTCTATTGCTATTTCTGAACCAAGCTCAGCGGTTTCCTTTCTAATCCAATCATTTAGTTTATTGGCAAAAGGAGCCCAGAAATCTATTTTATCTGATTGTTGTTTAAAAGCTGAATTGATTTCTGTTGCTACTTTACTGTCTGAGACAGCAAAAACAATAATAGTTTCTATTGGAACTCCGCCACTTTTCAACTTTTCTAAAAATTCTTTTCTCTGTTTTGAAGTAACTTCGTCTAAATCTTGAATATAAAAGAGTCTTGGGCTTGGATTAAAAGAAAAACTGTATATTAAATTGATAAGATCGGGAAGTTCTTTCCCATTACAAATTATTCTATTAACGTTTTCAGATTGTTCTTCTTTGGGAACGTAAACTTTGGCTAGTAAATTAAAAGTTTTTTGTTTTAAAAATACTTCTGGTCCACTGAAAACATAGACAGGACAGACAAGTTTTCGCGTTTTTATTAAGTTTTCAAAGCTTTGTATGTCCATGGGAGAATGGTGGTAGGTGATTGGTGGTAGGTGATTGGTGGTAGGTGATTGGTGGTGGGTGGTAGATTTTCCACACCCTACACACCCTACACCTAAGCTCTAAGCTGCAAGCCAGGCAATAATGATGTTTTTTTCTGGCTTAAAGCTTTTTTTTAGTAGTGATTTTTCATGAATGCTTTGTAAGCACTGACAGAGTAATGGTAATCAACTTTTGAAATTATTTCAAAAGGAGAATGCAGGCTTACAGTAGGAATAGCAATATCGACTACTTGAATATTGTTGTTGGCAATTAAGCGTGCAACGGTTCCTCCGCCGCCTTCATCTACTTTACCCATTTCACCGAACTGATATGGGATATTTTCATCGGCAAGCATTTTTCTTATTTTGGTCAGGAATTCAATGTCTACTTCAAGACTTCCGCTTTTCCCGCCTTTTCCACTGAATTTGCTTATCCAGATGCCTTTACCTAGATAACCGCTGTTCAATGGATCATAAGCACCTTCATAATTTGGATCAATAGAGGCACTTGTATCTGCAGAGAAAACCAATGTATTGGTTGTTACATTTCTTATAGTGGCATAAGAAGTTTCACCAGAGGTTGCTTCTGTTAGCATGGAAATTATATCCATGATAAGACCAGACTGAGCACCATTAGGACCTGCAGAGCCAACTTCTTCTTTATCTAAGAATATAGTAGCAGCAGTATGTTCTGGAACATCTATTTCTGATAGAGCTGCAAAAGCTGCATAGACACAAGAACGGTCATCGTGTCCATATGCTCCGATAAGACCACGGTCAAACCCGACTTCTGCTGCCTTAAAAGCAGGAACTACATGCATTTCAGCCCAAGCGAGATCTTCTTCTGTGAGACCGAACTGTTTTTCTATTTCACGAAGAACCATATTTCTAACTCTGTTCGGTTTTTCTTTATCGGTCTTAGGATCTGGCTTTGAACCTACAAGAACGTTGAGTTCTTCGCCTGTAACAGCCTCATTGGTTAGGCGTTTCATCTGCATTTTTTGAGCAAGATGAATAGCTAAGTCTGATATTGTAAATACTGGATCTCCAGGTTTTTCACCTATAACAAAACTATGGGTTTTGCCTGATTTATCTATTGCAAAAATGTGTAATGATAATGGTATAGTAACCCATTGGAATTTTTTAATGCCACCGTAATAGTGGGTTTTGAAAAGAGCTACATTGTCTTTTTCATACAATGGAAGAGATTTTACATCTATTTTAGGTACATCAAGATGTGCAGCAATTAATCTGAGTCCATCTTCTGCTGGCTTTTTCCCAATAATACCCAGACAAATTGCTTTGTTGTTGTTAACAAACATTACTTTTGTACCAGGTTTTAATTTTTTGCCTTTTCCTAATTTGGGAAGAGGTTTGAAACCAGCTTTAACTGCTTTTTCTTTTATATATTCTACTGTGGCTCGCTCAGTTTTACATTGAGAAATAAAATTAAGATAATCGCCACAGCGCTTATCCAAAAGTTTGATGTCTTTTGGGGTTAAGCGGTCCCAAGCAGTGCTAGGTTTAAAGGTTTTTACTTCGTTAGTGTCTTTATTTTTTTGAACCATATAACCCTCCTTGAAAAAAATATAAATATGTTTTATGGTGTACATACTACCACAAAATTTAAAAAACTAGTACACTAATTACATTATGGACAACAAAACATTAAAATTATTTGAAGCATTTAACACTATATCGACCGAACTTAAGTCTATAATTATTGGAAAAGAAGATCAGATAGATAAAACTCTGATATGTCTGCTTGCACAAGGGCATCTTTTATTAGAAGATATGCCTGGCGTAGGCAAAACATCATTGGCTTCAGCATTGGCGAGCGCTATTGGTGGAACTTTCAGCAGAATTCAATTTACTTCTGATTTACTTCCCTTTGATATTATCGGGACTAAGATTTACAAACGACAAAGCGAATTGTTTGAATTTATAAAGGGTCCTATTTTTTCAAATGTAATATTGGCTGATGAATTAAACAGGGCTTCTCCCAAAACTCAGAGTGCTTTGCTTCAAGCAATGAATGAATTGGCTGTTAGTTTTGAAAAACAGAATTATGTATTAGAAAACCCATTTTTTGTTATAGCAACACAGAACCCATGTGGTTCAAGTGGGACCTATCCATTGCCTGAATCTGAACTAGACAGGTTTATGATGCGTATTTCCCTTGGTTATCCAGATTCCGAAAATGAAAAGAAGATATTGATTAAAAACTTGAAAGGTGAATCTGATAATACGATAAAGACCAAGCTTGAATTGGAACAGGTAATCGAAGCTCAGAATTATGTTTCTGGTATTGAAGTAGACGAAAAGGTTCTTGATTATATAGTCAGACTTTCAACTTTCATAAAAGAACATAATGAAGTTCTTCAGCCTGTTAGTCCAAGAGGTAATATAGCTTTGATGAAGGCTTCACAAGCTGTAGCTTTCATGAAGGGCAAGGATTATGTTTCCATAGATATGGTAAAAAGTATTGCTCCAGAAGTTTTAGGACATCGTGTTGGGTTGAAAAATCCATTTCGTTTAGGTGACAGATCTGCTAGTGCTGATTGGATAAATTCCGAAGTACTTCAAAAGGTAAATGTTGAATAATAGTCCAAAGAAAAAGATAAGACTGACCAGATTAGGGAAATGGCTTATATTTCTTGCTGCTTTTTTGCTTTTTTCTGCCCAGAATACGGGCAATAACCTTTTGTATCTGGTTTGTTCCTGTGTAGTTTCTTCGATTTTTTTTGCTTTTGTTGATATTCTTTGGTCATCCAGGGGTTTTAAAGCAGAATTATTATATCCGAGAATAGCTTTACCAAATCAAAAGTTTGATATTGTTTGCAAAATTGCTAAAAATGACTATTCTAGCCGTTATTATTTCAGATTTGAAGACAGTTGGATAGAAAGTCTTTCAAAAGGCAAAAATGGTTATCTGAAAAAAAATGTCATACTAAATAATTTAGGAAAATATATTTTTAAAGATTTTGCTGTTATGAAGCCTAGTATGTTGCAAGTATTCTATTTTCAATATGTTTTCCCTGATTTTGTAATTTATGTAGAAAATGAAAGTGGAAACTATGGCTCTATAAATAAACTTAATCCTGTAGACTTGGAAAATAAGACAATTGGTGTCGGACGTGAAGGTGATTTCTATGCCTTAGTGCCATACTACGAAGGAGAAGATGCTTCAACTATTAATTGGGTTGTTTCTGCTCGTTCATTAGAAGAGTGGAAAGTTATAAGAGAAAAAGAAGAGAAAGAAGAGAAAAAAAAGAAAAACAATAAAGGCTATCTTTTGAAAGAAATCAAGGATGGGGTTAAAGAACCATTAAACTGTTATGAAATAAAGGGGAAGAGTTATAAAGAGTTATTAAAAGATGGTTTAAATAAAGAGTTAAATACCTTTGTATATCGTTTGATGGTAGTTTTGGCTTTATTCACCTGTTTTGGAATTTATAATACAGGCTACATGCAAGGTTTGATAAACTGGATTGCCTTAGTTTTTGCTCTTATGGGAATTAAAGGCAGATCATTAGGAAAGCAATATTTTAAGTATGTTCATATAGTTTGTTTGGGTGTTGGAATATACATATTATTAAAGAATTTTTCTTCTAATGCACCAGTAAGAATTGTTTTATTATTGGAGTTTTCTATTTTGATACTGGCTTTACAGTATCTGATTATGTCTAATATTAAAAGTCTTTTGCACGCTTTAACTTTAATATTCATGATTATTCTTGGTATTGCAGCCATGAATATTAATTCTGGTTATCCGTTTATTTTCTTGATTTTTATAATTATAACTTCAATGTTGTTAACCTTTTTCAGGGTTAATATAGTTTCTTCAGATTCGATTATCAAGAACAGATTTGCTATTAATCCTAAAGGTGTGCTTGGTACAATAGTTTTAATAATTTTATTTATTACATTATGGATTCCATTTTTTTATTTGATTCCTAGACGAAGCAGTTATGGAATAGCATCGAATTTATCTGAAGCTAGGAGTAAAGGCTATAATAATAATAGTATGAACCTGAAAAATTCTGGGCTTTTGGAAGATAATCTTACTGTCGTTATGCGTGTAATTCCAAATGATGAAAAGACTTTATCCCCTTCTATTATAAGGCGTTTAGTGGGGAAAAAGCTAAGAGGTGGTAGTTTTAGCGAATACGAAAATGGGGAATGGAGAAAAAGACGAAGGGGGATGTTTGTTAGAGATTTGCGCAATTCTTCAGGGGAATTGTTGTTAGATAATAAATTCAACGATTATAAGAATTTGCACAGTTTTGATATTGTTCTTGAAAACTCCGAAACTTCTACAGTTTTTGTGCCTTATCAAACGAAAATGATTTATTATAAATATCCTTTTATTGGAACAGAAGTAGATGGTTCTATGTTTTTTGTAGACAGAATATCAAATACTAATAAAAGATACACTGTTTCATTGCTTGTAGATGACCCAGAATACCAGGATGCCTTTGAGGAAGATTATGAGCCCTATGAATATGATTATAGAACTGCCCCATACTTTTCATTAAATGGAACTACAGATAAGATACAATTTGAAGCTAATATTCTAATGGAGAATAAAGTAGGAACAAAAGAAAAAATAGAAGCTGTAATGAATTATTTGAAAAAAGAATGTAATTATTCTTTAGAACAGCCTGAATTATTAGTGGGAGAAGAGCCAGTAGAAAAGTTTCTTTTTGGGAGAATGCCAGGAACTTGTCAGCATTATTCTACTGCAATGGTTATGCTTTTGAGATGTATGGGTATTCCATGCAGGGTTGTTAATGGTTATTTGATGAATGAATGGAATGAAGTTGGCGGATTCTTTACTGTTAGACAAAGCCATGCACATGCTTGGGTTGAAGTCTACTTCCCTAAATCTGGATGGATTTCTTTTGATCCAACTCCTTCTGATAATGAACAGAAAACTTCAGAGTTTAAACAGTTTATTGATAAAATAGTTGAAGTATATGAAGGTTATTGGTTTAATTACGTTTATAGTTTCGACGAGAATGTACAGATTCTAGTTAAGAGAAATATAATTTCTAGCGTTTTCAAATGGTGTAAGCAGGTGCTTTCTTCTCCTGTTTTTATTTTCACAATTTTATCTATTCTCTTCATATTTATTATTTTCAGAAATTATATTATAGCTCTATATTTTTATATGAGAAAAACTTCTGGTTGGATACCATATAATTATATTCTTTGGGAAAACCAGTTAAAAATAAAAAGAAATTCAAACGAAACTCTTGCTGAATTTCATAACCGTCTTTTTAAAGATAATATAATTGATGAAACGGCTAAAAAAATTCTTTCGGAAGTTGAAGATTTCATAGATGAACTTGCTTTTAAGTCTAATGCAGATAAACCTGGCATAAATAAAAAGATAAAAATCCTTTTAAGCAGTATTAAGATTTAAATATTTTTTCATTTTTTTATTATTTTTATTTGTAAAGAGTGTACCCTATAGACAAAATAAGATATTGACAATAGAAGAATAATGTTGTACTTTAGTGTTCCTTAATTGGAATTCTATATATTAGGAGATATGTCATGAGTTTTACTTACAATCCTAACAAACGTAAACGTGCTAAAACTCACGGTTTTAGAAAAAGAATGTCTACTGTTAGCGGTCGCAATGTATTGAAACGCCGCAGACAGCATGGTCGCAAAAGATTAGCTCTTTGATTTAACTGTGAATAATAGCACAAGGTGCAGTAGTGTTAAAACACTACGGGCTTATTCCGATTTCAGGCGTGTCTTCGCGACTAAGGCACGCTTCTTTCGGAATGGACTAGGCTTTTGCTTCAGAAGAGCAGAGAATTTAGATTTTCGTTTCGGAATCTCAATTCCTAAACATTTTGGGAAAGCTGTTGAAAGAAATAAATTACGAAGACGTTTAAAAGAGATAGTCAGACATTGTTCATGCATCCCTCTTTTTTCTGAAATCGTTTTTTGTGTAAGAAAGCCTTGTTCTGATTTTACATTTGAAAGCCTAAAACAGACATGTGAGTGGGGTTTTAATAAAATTTCTCATTCGAGAATACCCGTTGAGGCAAAAATAGCTGATGGACTCTAAAGGTTTATTTTCTATCCCTGCAAAAGTAGGTTTATTTTTAATACGAATGTATCAAAAATTTATATCTCCTCTTCTTGGCGATGTTTGTAGGTTTAAACCGTCTTGTTCACATTACACCTATGAAGCTATTGAAAAATATGGATTAATAAAAGGGTCCTTGATGGGGGCATGGAGAATTTGTAGATGTAATCCGTTTAGCAAGGGCGGATATGATCCTGTAAAATAAGAATTTAATATAGAACTAGGCGTGGAGACAATTAATAATAATGAGCAGAATTTGCCTTGATAATAATATGATTAATAAGAAGAAGAGAATGGGCAGACTTATCTGCTCTTTTATTTTATTATTTATTGGCTGTTTAGTGGCTAATGGTTTGTTCGCCCAGGCTGTTCCTAATACCAATCAGGTTAATCAGGAAAAAGCTTTTGAAATGACAGTTAGTTTGTCTGATAGAGACGGTGACAACTTAAATGATGCCATTTTTGAAAATAAAGATTTAAAGCTTGTAATTTCAAGCAAAACTGGTGGAATAAGCTTTTATTATCTTAAAGGTGAAAAATTTGAAGAAAATCTTTATCCTCCGCAAATACTTGATTTAGGGTATTCTATAGAAAAAGATTATATGAAGTCTTTAGATTTCGATACCTTAGAAAATGTTTTCGCAGAAACCAACTATAATGTCGAAATTGAAAGCAAGACTGAAAAAGAAGCGGTTATAAAGGTTACAGCCAACATTTCAAACGAAGTAAATGAAAATACTCCTGATTCTAAATCTTTAAATCTAGTTAGACGTTATATTTTATCTGATTCTGGCTACGCATTTAAAATAGAAAATATTGTAACTAATCTAAAAGAAAGATTAATTACAGTAGGTAATGATGCTTCAGGTTCTTTTAATCTGTCTTTTGGTCCTGGGATTTTTATGGATCCTTATACCAACTGTTCTTTGGTTGGATTAAAGAATAATAATGAATCCGAATTGTTTTCTAAGGCAGATTCTTTAAATAGCAGAGGGAAAACTGCTGGAGCTTATTGCGGTATCGGAATCAAAGACCAGTATTTTTGCTTATTGATGGAATCAGATCAGCAATTAAGCATTAGTGCTAACGCCACTTATACTACACATATTGATGCAAATAAAAGGCAGATGGCAACTAATGTCATTAAATGCACTCTTCCAAAGTTTAATATAGGAGCCAAAGAAACTAGAAGTTTCAATTTTAATATCTATGCTGGCCCTATTAAGTTAGATGAATTAGAAAAAGTAAACAGAGCTAAGGTAGCTGACTTCGGCTGGTTGAATACAAAGATGCTTGAAATACTTAGATATTTCTATTCTTTGTTTCCCAATTATGGTATTGCCATCATATTGCTTACTTTACTTGTCAGATTGATTCTTTATCCATTGACTTTAAAACAGACTAAAGAAATGGCTAAGATTCAGAAACTTCAGCCCAAAATGAAAGAATTACAGGATAAATATAGAGATGACGCTCAGAAAATGAATGAAGAAGTCATGAAACTATATACTAAGAATAAGGTTAATCCGTTTGGCGGATGTTTCCCGATATTATTGCAGATTCCTATAATTATGGCTTTGTTCAATACTTTAAGGAATGCTGTTGAATTACGTAAATCATCGTTTTTATGGATGAGTGACCTTTCAAAAGGTGATCCATATTTGATTCTGCCGATTGCTATTGCTGTATTGATGCATTATCAGCAGAGTAAGTCAAATATTGACCCCCAACAACGTCAGGCAATGGCTTTCATGCCAATGATGATGATGGTATTCACCTTTTCTTTACCTTCAGGTGTGTTGGTTTATTGGTTTGCCAGCAGCTTATTAGGATTATTGCAACAGTTACAGACTAACAAAATTATGGCTAGTCTGAAGGAGGATTAAATGGCTAACGCAAGAACAATTGAAATTACTGCAAAAACCGAAGAAGAAGCTCGCCAATTGGCAATTAATGAGCTTAATGAAAACGAAACCATCGTTTGTTCCGAAGTTATTTCTGCTCCTGCAAAAGGACTTTTTGGTCTAGTTGGTAAGCAGGAATATAAAATCAGGTTTTCTATAGATGAAAAACCTGAAGAAAAACCTGTTGAAAGAGGCGAAAAGCTTTCAAGAAAAACTGAATCAGAAGGCGAAGATTCTGAAGAATTAGCCGAAGATGAAGAAGATATGCCTTTACCAACAAAGAATCACAGACGTGAACGCGAATGGGGCGGAAGAAGAGAACGTGGTCCTCGCCGTGAAAGAGGCAGAAGAAACAATAGAAGAAATCGCAATGATTTCAGAAATGAAGAAGATTCTGAAGAACCACAGATTACTATTCCAGAAAGACCAAAAGAACCCGTAAGCGAAGAAATCAAAAATCATGAAGGATACAATCATATTTTTGAATTAATCAGAAGCGTAGCAGAAAATGTTGGAATTGAAAACATACAGCTTACTGATTATATGCGCGATGGTGCTTGGGTAATAGAAGCTTCTGCAGAAAATGTTTCTCAGCTCATTGGAAAACGTGGTCATACTCTTGATTCTGTTCAGTATTTAATGAACATCATTTTCAACAAGGGTAATGATGATGGTAGAATTAAGATAGTTCTTGATGCTCAGGGCTATAGAGAAAAACGTTATCAGAGTCTTATTTACTTAGCAAATAGAATGGCTAGAAAAGCTGTTGCTTCCCGCCGTCCTATCGAACTCGAACCAATGTCAACTCTTGATAGAAGAACCATTCATATGGCTTTAAAAGATAGAACTGATGTTGAAACATTCTCAAAAGGTTCTGAACCAATGCGTCGTGTTGTAATTTCTTCTCTTAGAAAGAAAAACAACAATAAGCAAGGTAATGCCGAATGGCAGCCATTGGCTGTTGACGAAGAAGAAGCTGTAGAAAAGAATGAAGCTACAACTTCTGTTCCAATGTTCATGGAAGAAGATGTCTAAGCTAAAGATAGATACGATTGCCGCTCTTTCTACTCCGGCAGGTCGAGCGGCAATAAGTATGATAAGAGTATCAGGTCCTGATACTTTTGAAATCCTGAAAAAAGTATTCAAAACAGGGGGAAAGAGAGCTTTCCCCCTGCATTATTCTGCTTATTTTGGTTCTATAATTGAGCCAGAAACTGGTTATGTAGCAGATCAGGTAATAGTAAACACTTATCTTTCCCCAAAATCCTATACAGGTGAAGACTTAGCAGAAATTTCTACTCATGGAAATCCTGTTGTTGTCTCTAAGGTATTGAGCATACTTTTTAAAAACGGAGCCAGACAGGCTGAAAAAGGCGAATTTACCAGACGAGCTTTTTTGAATGGGAAAATGGATTTGCTGGAAGTTGAGGCTCTTTCTCAGCTTTTGTATGCTTCTTCATCTACTCAGGCCAGATTGGCTTTAAATCAGCTTGATGGATTACCTTCTAAGTTTGTCGCTAAAATAAGAGAAGAACTGTTGAATCAACTGGTTCAGTTGGAAGCAAGTTTGAATTTCCCAGAAGACGCTATAGAATCTATTGATGAAAATGCTTTAAAAGTGGCATTAAAAAAGATTCTTTCAGAGTTAGAGCTATTTGCAGACAATGCTAGAAATGGTTCCCTTATTAGTGAAGGTTTAAAAGTAGCTATAGTCGGAAAACCCAATGCTGGCAAGTCTAGCTTAATGAATTATCTGCTGGGTAGAGATAGAGCTATAGTTACCGATATTCCAGGAACAACAAGAGATACACTTGAAGAAAGCCTCGTTATAGGGAATATTCCTGTTAAACTGATTGATACTGCTGGTATGCGTCAAGCAGAAAACTCTATTGAAGCAATAGGAATAGAAAGGACCGAAAAGGCTATTGATTCTGCATTTGCAGTAATAGGTGTTTTTGATGGTTCCAAAAAAGCAGAAGATGAAGATAAAGCGGTATTGCAGCGTTTAAAAAGCTTAGACAAACCTGTTCTGATTATTCAGAATAAATCAGATTTGCCTGCTTTGTTAGAAGATGAATTCTTGTCAGGATTAAAGGTAATTAAAGTATCTGCTTTAAAAGGCGAAGGTATGAGCGAGCTTATATCTGCTCTAACAGAATATTTGAAAACAGATGGAATCGGAAGCTTAGAAGAAATGGTTCTGTTAGGTGCTTCACAGACCAATGCTCTGGATAAAGCATTATCAGCTTTAAAAAGAGCAGAAGAAGGCATAGGCAATATTTATCAGGATATGCTGGCTATTGATTTGGAAGAAGCTGTTAGAGAACTTGGCAGAGTTAACGGTGAAACTGTTGATGTTAATACCTTAGACATGATTTTTGAACGTTTTTGTATTGGCAAGTGATATGACTCAGAAAAGACATTATTCAGTAATTGTTATTGGCGGCGGACATGCGGGCTGTGAAGCAGCTTTAGCTAGTGCAAGGCTTGGAGCTGATACTCTTTTGGTAACAATGAATATTACCACAATAGCTTTGATGCCTTGTAACCCAAGTATTGGAGGTCCCGGCAAAGGTCATCTAGTGCGAGAAATAGGTGCACTAGGTGGTGAAATGGCATCCTGCATAGATGAAACCTGTGTTCAGATGAAATGGCTGAACACTTCAAAGGGGCCTGCTGTGCGCTCAAGACGTGCTCAAGCAGACAAGTATCTATACCGTCAGCGTATGATTAATACGCTTTTTGAACAGGAAAATCTTGATGTCAGACAGGGACAGGTTACTGAAATAATATGTTCAGATAATAAAATTCAGGGTATTAAGCTTGAAACAGGGTTAACTCTACTTTGTGAAAGATTGATAATTACCTCAGGAACTTATTTGAATGCAAGAATAATTCTTGGAAGAGAGTCTTGGGATGGTGCACCGCAGAATCAGAAGGCTGCAATAGGACTTTCTGCTTCATTAGAAGAAAATGGAATCAGGATGCGCCGTTTGCAGACTGCTACTCCACCGAGAGTTTTAAAAAGTTCTGTAGATTTATCTATATTGCAGGAACTTCCTGGAGATATAGACGCTGGCGGCTTTACATGGGAAGACAGGCTTAGACGTTATGAAAAACAGATTTCCTGTTTCCTTACTTTTACTGATGAACGTTCTATTGCTGCCGTAAAAAGGCATATGTCTGAAAGCCCGTTAGTATTGGCAAACATAACTAATGAAGGTCCAAAACATTGTCCATCAATAGATAGAAAGCTTTTGAAATTCCCAGATATGGTCAGACATCAGATTTTTGTTGAACCAGAAGGCTGGAAATCTCAAGAGCTCTATTTGCAGGGGTTAACTACAGGTATGCCACCTGTAGCTCAAGAAGATATTGTATCTAGTGTTGTAGGGCTTGAAAACGCAGTTATTCTTAGATATGGCTATGCTATTGAATATGATGCGCTAGCACCTGGTCAGTTCCATAAGACCATGGAAAGCAGGATTATCAAAGGCTTATATACTGCCGGACAAATAAATGGAACTTCAGGCTATGAAGAAGCTGCTGGTCAGGGATTAATTGCAGGAATCAATGCTATACTTTCTTTAAGAGGAGAAGCTCCTTATTGGCCATCACGAACTAGAAGCTACTTAGGGGTTTTGGTTGACGATTTGTCTACCTGGAGCAGAAATGAACCCTATAGAATAACTCCTGGTCATGCTGAATATAGACTTACTTTAAGAGATGATTCTGCAGAACGCCGTCTTATAGAAGATGGCTATAGGATAGGCTTGGTAAGTAAAGAGCGATATGAAAAGATTTTTGACTGGAAAAAGCGTATAGAAGATGAAATAGAAGCCTTAGACTCCCTTAGTTTGCTTCCTAATTCAGAAGCTCGTGAAATTATGGCTAATACTGGAACAGGTGATCTCAAAAAGCCGGCAAGTGGTTCGGAACTGCTTCAAAGACCTGGTATGACCTATAAGTTAGTTACAGAACTTTTACATAAGGCAAAAGATTCTTGTCTGACTGCTTCAGATGAAATATATGCTTTGGAAACAGAAATAAAATATAGGGGTTATGCTGATAGAGAGCTGGAACGCATAAAACAGACCGCGTTCTTGGAAGGTATCAGACTTCCTATGGAAATAAATGATGAAAGAATGAGAATAATTAATTTAGAAGCTCTTGAAATTATGAAATCTGAAAGATATGATGATTTAAGTCAGATGGTTAGAATGAATCATTTTTCTAAATCTGAGTTGGCTGTTTTACTTGCAATTTTGAATGGTGAAGAACTTGAAGAAGAACAAGCTTAGAAACGAAGGAAAAGATTATGCTTAACAAGAAGAGACAGGAGCTTATAATACAGAATCTTAAGTCTATTTCTTCACAAGTTAGACTTATGGCAATCGAGCAGTTGGTTAATTTGCCTTCTATGCCTAATCCGGAAAAGATTAAGCACATTGAAAGCTGTTTGCAGGATAGTGAGGAATCTGTTCAGACTGCTGCAAAGATAGCTATAGGGAAATTAGGCGGAAGTACATCTGCTCCAGCTCCAGCACCTTCTGCTCCAGCCTCTGATTCATCATCTTCTGCAAGTTCAGGTGGATTTGAACTTCCTTCTCTTTTTGATATACCCTCTGATTTTGGAGCCTCTCCAGCACCTGCAGCACCTCAAGCTCCAAATCCTTCTGCTGCTGGTTCAGGCTTTGGTTTACCATCAATGACTCCAGCACCTGCAGCACCTCAGGCTCCAAAACCTTCTGTAGCTGGTTCAGGTTTTGGTTTGCCATCAATGACTCCTACTCATGCTGCATCTCAGGCTCAAAAACCTTCTGTAGCTGGTTCAGGCTTTGGTTTGCCATCAATGACTCCTACTCCTGCATCACCTCAGGCACCTAATCCTTCTGCAGCTGGTTCAGGTTTTGGATTACCATCTATGACTCCTACCCCTGCATCACCTCAGGCACCTAATCCTTCTGCAGCCGATTCAGGTTTTGGTTTACCATCAATGGCTCCAACTCCTGCTGCACCTCAAGCTCCTGCTGAACCTACCCCAGTTGTTGCAGCTACTCCTGCTCCAATTCCGACTAATCCAAACGGCAATGTTATTATAGATGGACCAGTAGACCCTTCTTTACCACAAGTAAGTAATTCTTCTGATATTGCTTTTCTGTTAGATCATATTAGAAGTATTGCTTCTTCTAAGCCAGCGGGCTTTTTAACTAGACTATTTGAATTGGCAAAAAGTGTTCATGAAGAAGTGGCTTTGACTGCGCTTCAGACTTTATTCAATATAAAAGATGACAGAGTAGCGCCCAATATTTTAGTTCTTTTGACCGATTCGACTTATTCATCACAACGTCGTTTTTTAATGCTTAAAATTGTGATGGAAACTAATGTTCCTTTAAATGCTGATTTACTAGAAAACATTCTTATTAATGAAAAAGATGTTATTATAAAATCAGGTTTGGTTAAGGTTTTTGCTAAGAATTGCAATGAAAACGGAGTTTCTCTTTTAATCAAATGTCTTAATGATGATGACCCTAGAGTTCGTGCAAATACTGTTGAAGTTATTGAATCTCAGCAGATTAAGGGTTGTGAAAAGGAAGTTATAAAACTTTTAGATGATGAAGAAAACCGTGTAAAAGTTAATGCTGCTAAATATCTTGTTAAAAATGGATATCAGCAGGCTTTCCTTACTTTGAGAAATATGCTTGTTTCACCTGAAGTTTGGTTAAGGGACAGTGTTATATTTGCATTGGGCGAAATAGCCGATCAATCTTCTCTTGTATTGTTGAGAGCTGCTTTAAAAGACCCGAATCAGGGCATACGTTTAAGTGTTTTAAAGGCATTAGCTAAAATTAATAACACTATGGCAAGACAGATTCTAAAAGCAGCTTCAAATGACCCAGATCAGATTGTTGCTCAGGTTGCAAATTCTTTATTTGAAAAAATAAAGGATACTCCATTGAGAGATGACTCTAATTCTGGTGCTGGAGTTCAGAAACGACCGGTAAGTGTTATGGCACCTGCGGCTAACTCTCCTGCTGTAAACCAGCCAAGAGTGCCACAGCCATCAATGCCTCAGGCACCATCGGCTCCAACAGGTCTACCAAGTATGCCACCTAAGCCACAAGCTCCGTCGGCCCCAACAGGTTTACCTTCTATGCCATCAATGCCTCAGGCACCGTCAGCTCCAACAGGTCTACCTTCTATGCCTTCAATGCCTCAGGCACCGTCAGCTCCAACAGGTTTACCTGGTATGCCATCAATGCCACAGGCTCCGTCGGCCCCGACAGGTCTGCCTTCTATGCCAACAATGCCACAGGCACCATCGGCTCCAACAGGTTTACCTGGTATGCCATCAATGCCACAGGCACCGTCAGCTCCAACAGGTCTACCTAGTCTGCCATCAATGCCACAGGCACCGTCAGCTCCATCAGGTCTACCTGGTATGCCCACAATGCCACAGGCACCATCGGCCCCAACAGGTTTACCTTCAATGCCAAAGGCTCCTTTAACTCCGCCTGTAAGACCTAATGTAGGTGTTCCTCCTAGACCTGGTGTACCTAATATTCAAAAACCAGTAGCACCAGTCAGACCATCTTCTGCTAATAATGCTCCTATGCCTAATTTACCAGAAGGTTCTCCCAACTTTGATAAACCTCGTTCTGCAGCTATATATGCAAAGCTTTGTTCTCCCTCTGTTGATGAACAGCGTAATGGTATGAAAGATATCGCATTTGTTATGGGACAGGATCAGATGATACTCATTGGTAAAGCACTAAGTCTGGAAGATGAAAGTATAAGAATTGCTGCTGTTAAGCTGTTGTCTAGAAAAAGAACTCCTGATGCGAAAGAAATGCTTTCACACCTTGCAGGAGATGCTAATGAAACAATATCATCAATGGCAAAGAAATCTTTGATGTTAATGAAATAGGCTGATTATTTTTATGGAAAAGAACATTTCTAAGAATAATGAATTTCAAGTAATTGTAATAGGAGCAGGACATGCAGGCTGTGAAGCTGCATTAGCTTCTGCAAGAGCAGGAATAAAAACTCTTTTATTGACAATTAACTTGGATACAATAGCTGCTTTGCCTTGCAATCCATCTGTTGGTGGGCAAGGAAAAGGTCAGTTGGTTAGAGAAATTGATGCTTTGGGCGGCGAAATGGGTATTGTAGCCGATGAAACAAGCATTCAATGCCGAAGACTGAATACAAGAAAGGGAATTGCTGTTCAGTCTAACAGATTTCAATCAGATAAAAACGGCTATATCAGGCGTATGACTCAATCTTTGATGTTACAGCCTAATTTGAAGCTTCTTCAGGCTATGGCTACCGATTTGCATTTCGAAAATGGTGAAATAGCCGGTGTTGTAACCGTATCTGGCGAAATATTCTATGCTCCCGTTGTAATATTGACTACAGGCACATTCTTACGTGGCAAAATCCACATTGGTGAAATAAGTTATTCTGCAGGTAGGGCAGGGGAACCTGCTGCTGATGCTTTGGGAAGTTCTATTGAAAGAATAGGCTTGCCTGTTATGCGTTTTAAAACAGGAACTCCACCAAGAGTAGATATTAATACTGTTAATTTTGAAGGGCTTGAAAAACAGGTTACAGACCCAGATACTGCTCCTTTTTCCCTTTGGTCTGGAGAAAGTGAATTTGAGCCTAGACCCTGTTATCTAACCAAAACAAATGCTGAAACTCATCGCATTATCAAAGAAAACTTTGGTCGTTCCGCTTTGTTCTCTGGTAACATAAAGGGAACAGGAACAAGATACTGTCCTTCAATAGAAGATAAAATAAGCAAATACCCCGACAAAGATAGTCACAAGGTTTTCTTAGAGCCAGAAGGCTGTTATAGTCACGAAATTTATTTGCAGGGAATGTCGACAAGTCTTCCAGAAGAAGTTCAGGAAGCTTATGTTAACAGCATTAGAGGTCTTGAAAACGCTAGAATTACCAGACCTGGCTATGCTATCGAATATGATATTGTTGACCCTAGCGATCTTTATCCGACTTTAATGTCTAAATCGATAAAGAATCTGTTTCTGGCTGGTCAGATTAATGGCACTTCAGGTTATGAAGAAGCTGCTGCTCAAGGGATTCTTGCAGGAATTAACGCTGCAGCTATTATAAATGGGAAAAAGCCGCTAATATTAGATGCAGATAGTTCTTATTTGGGTCTGATGGTTCAGGAAATAACTATGTCTGGAATTAAAGAACCCTATAGAGTCTTTACTTCTCGTTCTCCTTTCAGACTTAACTTAAGAATGAGCAATGCTGAAGACAGGCTTTCTGAAATAGCTTATTCCTTTGGTGTAATGCCTGAAAACAAGATTAATATAATAAGAGAACGCGCTGCAAAGATGGAATCTGTTAAGCAGCAGTTAATCGATTATACATTGACTCCAACAAGGCTGAAAGCTTTATATCCGGAATTGGCTAATCCTGTTCCAGCTTCTAGCGTAACTTTAGCTCAGTTGCTTAAACGTTCAGAAGTAGAGATTTATAAGTTTAAAGATTTGATTCCACAAATAGACAGCTTAGATTCTATGGCTGCTACTGAAATTGAAGCTCAAATAAAATATGAAGGTTATCTTGCTCAACAGCAGAAAGAATTTGAATTAAGAGAATCTATGGAAAAAATAGAATTGGATGACAGCTTCTTTAACGATCTTCCACCAGCTTTGACTTATGAAGCAAAAGTGAAGATTTTAGCTGTTAGACCTCATACTATTGGTGACTTAGCTCATATTCCAGGGGTAAGAGCTTCTGATGTTGCAGTTACTGCAATGACAGTCAGAAAAAGGATGAAAAATGACAAAAGTCAGTGAGTTTATAAAACCTTATACAGATAGATTAAAAATAAATCTTGATAATTCTCAGTTTGAGAAGTTGGATTTGCTCACTGAAAATATGATTAATGACCCGCTTTATAAAAGTGTTTCCAAAATATTTGATACAGAAGAAATGGCTATTAAACACTTTTTGGATTCACTCTTGCCTCTTTGTTATTCTCTTCCTGTCTGGAAATCTGAAAAAGTTTTGGATTTGGGTACAGGAGGCGGTTTCCCTTGTTTGCCTTTGGCAATTGCTTTGCCTGATTCTCATTTTACTGCCGTTGACGGAAGGCAGAAATCTGTAGATTTTGTGGCAAGAATGGCAAAATCAATAGGTTTGAAAAATGTTGAAACCATACATTCAAGAATAGAAGACTTAGGGCAAGATAAGGCTCACAGAGAAAAATACGATTTGGTTACTTGCAGAGCTTTGTCTTCTGTAAGAGTTTTAATGGAATATACTCTACCGCTAACCCAAAATGGCGGTTGGTCTTTTTATTATAAGGGACCAAAACTTGATGAAGAATTGGCAGAAGCTTCAAATGCTATTAAGATTTTGGGAGTAGAACCTGAAAATATTGAGATTTACAGGCTTTTACCTCCTGAAATACCTTTTGAACGAAACTTTATATCTATTCATAAAATAAAAAGTGTAGCGGCAAAATATCCAAGAAAAGCCGGTACACCTCTAAGTAAGCCACTTTGAGATTGGGAGTAAGCTATGGGCGGTGCTGGAATTATAACTGCAGAATTATTCGTAATAATAGTATTTGCTATAATAAATCTTCAAATTCAGATGAGGATAATTGCGTCCATGTGGGGAAAAGGCTGTTCTTGGCAGCAATTTCTAGATATTTATGATTTAAATGGCAAATATCGAAATTGGCTGACTTTCGATCTTATCGCAAATACTTTGATTATGCTCGGTGCAACATTTTTTATGAGCAGTCTTGGTTTTTCTATGCCTTTGATTCCCTTAGGAATCATTGGAATTGAATGTGTTTCGTTAGTAGCTTTCCCTGTTCGCTTTATTGGGGCAAAGGTCGCAATGCAGAATAACCCCAATCTTCTTGATTTTAATGGAAAATACAAAGACACCTGTAATGAGTATAAAAAGCTTGTAATGATATTGGATGAAAGGCATCTGGGGGCTTATAAGAAATCTGCTTCCAAACTATGGAGCGAGCTTTTGCTGTTAAATAAGAGAAGAAAAGAAGCTTATGCTGCAAAAGAAAAACTTGAAGCTACTAAAGAAGATGTTCAGAAACTTATAAGTGCATATTCATTGGAAAATGATGTTGATAAGCGATTAAAAGCGCAGGCAAGATTGAATCATATTATAAAAAAACAGGCTGATATTGATGAATATACTGCCAATGTTGAAGAACAGATTATTCGTTCTGAAAATGTTTTTATGGATATAAGAACAAAACTCGAAGTAGGGCAGAGTGACAATATTCTTCCTGATTTATCTAATTATACTAATCAGGTTAAATCATTAGAATACACTGTAGACGTTTTAGATGGGGACGAAGATAAGAAAAACTAAGTTTTTTATAGCTTGGTTAGCAATTCTTCCATTTCTTTAAAACCAACATAAACATTGTGGAATCCGGGAGAATAGGTTAAGCCTTTGGTTATTACTTCTTTTGCTTCCTGCTTTTTTTCTTGCTTAATCAGATATTTAGCAAATTCCAATCGGAACAGTTCAGAAGCTGGGTCTATTTCTAAGGCTTTAGAATAATAATGAATTGCCTGATTTTCATCTGTTTCTGTATATAGACGAGCTAGATTGATAGGGAAAATAGCTTCGTATTTATTAGCATTAGCTGCGTTTTTCCATATGATTTCTGCTTTATCTTTTTGTTTTGCCAACATAAAAATCATGCCTAGTGTATTTGCTGCTGATGGGTTATTAGGCTCTTTTTGAAGAATACTATCATATGTTTTTATGGCTTCCAATAGATTTTGTGAACTTAAACAAAAGTTTGCCTTTTCAAATAGAGACTGTGTATGAAATAGATTTAAACAGCCTGGTATAACAAGGATAATTAAAGCTATAACAGCATATTTTATTGTGTTATTAGAAATTAATGCAAATTTCTTTATGGATTCTTTTGTCGTTTTTAACTGACATGCTGTTATTCCACCAACAGATAAAGCCATAAGCAAGGCTGTAGGAAAGATTCTCGATGAAAAACCACTTAAATTTTGAATGAGAAAAGAAATAAAAACAGCTGAAAATACCATGCTGTCTGTTTTCTGGTTCTTGGCTGCTATATAAGAGAATCTTAATAAATAGATGGTGATTACAGCTAAGAGAATGCTTGAAAGGAAGCCAGTCTCAATCATTGACTGCAGATATTCGTTGTGGGCATACATTGGGTAATCCCCGCCAACAATACGATACAGAGGGTAAACTAGCAGAAAAGAATGTAATCCATGACCGTAGATAGGAAGTTTGTTTATAGAACCCAAAATACCTTTGTTAATCAAAGTTCTTTGGAAAAAAGTCATGTCTGATGGCTTGGTTATAGAAAACAATCTGTATTTGAAAGGTCCAGAGAAGAAAATGATTAAAAGAATTACAACAGAACAAGTCAGTATTTTAACTGTTGTTTTATCTAGTTTTATTTTGGCAATAAATAAAGATATTGCCAAACCAACCAAGGCAGCAAACAAAGCTATCCAGCCGCCTCGGCTCAGAGTCATCATAATGCCTGTTCCGCAAAGAATTAGCGATATTGCAGCTACTACCTTTTCTTTTTTATTTTCTGAATTAATTATTAAGGCAACTGTCATAATAAAAAGAGCTGATAGAAAGGCCGCAAATATGTTGGGGTCTGTCATAATCCCACAGCATCTTGTTCTGAAAAGCTCTTTTGATGCAGGGTCTAGCCAGGTGCTAGGTATCGGCGGTGCCTCGATGTATTCTATTATTGCCATTAACCCTTGTAAAAAACCAGTAATAGCAGCTATTCGGTAGAAAGACATTTTGCTCGAGGAATCTGATGCTAGTTGATAGCAGGTAGAATAGGACAGCAAAAGTAAAACACAGGTTTTTATAAATGCTGATATTGAGCCATAGATAGAGCAGGATAGAAAAACGCTTCTGCCGACTGTGAAAAGCCAGATTCCTAGCAAAACAATAAAAACAAATAATATTCTACTTGGTAGTAACTTTATTTTTTGCTGTTCCCATAAAGTATAGAGAGCAAAGCCTGATACTACTAAAGAGGTTAGCAATACTGCTATTGCTTCGTTATAGAAGTATAAAATAGGAACAGCAAAAATAATAAATATTGGAAGAATTTTATTTTTCAATTATTATCCACTGATTTGCTAATTCGCTCATGGTAAGAATACACTGGCGATAATCCTGATAAGCTCTATCATCAAGGAATTCATCAGCATTGGCTTCAAATTCATCGGAATAAATCAATTGGCGGCTATTCTGACTAAGATTTGAAGAGAAGCTGATTCCTGGAGAAAGGTGCTTATATTGTTTATCCCATTTAACCCAGTTGAATCCTTCAGGTAGCTCAAAAATAATAGTTTTAGAAGTATGTTCTGTTGCCCAGTATTTCATGGGATACTTGCGCTTAGCCAGACTTGCTGAGCCTGAACTGTAGTTAACCCAGAAGTTTGTAAAGGTCATAATGTTTTCAGAAGCTTTCTGAGCAGCATTAGGAATTCTGTAAGTAATATTAAATACTGCAGGTGAGCTTAAATCAGACATATCTGTAAAACCAAAAGATATTAGCTCTGCATTTGGATGGACTTTTTTTACACGTTTTTCCGCATAATTGCTTTTTTCTTTTTCTTTTAATGACTTTAATTCTCTGATAGATTCTTCATATGGACCTTTGTAAAGAGTAGTATCTGTTACCTCCATGGAGCCGTCATTTTGAATCTTAACGTATATTGTTTTTGAATAAGTATTCCAATCAAATGTCTGTTTGGGTAGAACTTCGTCAAAGAACTCTTTCTTTTCTTCATCTAGAAAAGTTGCATTAGAACCCTGTATAGAAGATGAAATAACAGAGAATGGGGTATAGGTTGACCCGCCGTTAGTATAGTAATTCTTATTATCAATTATTACTTTTAAAACTGGGATAGTCGCCAAATTAAGATTGGGGTAATCCTTAAAAGTGATTTTTTCTCTTTTGCCTTCTGTAAAGCCAATATAAGATTTAATACCTATTTTTTCTAGCATTTTATGCATCAATGCAAGAAATGCCTGCTCGTTAGCATATTTTTTTGTAATAGTAGTATTAGCAGATACTGGTTTGAAGCTACCCATATCATCTGGATCCATACCTATCATAGTAATTTCTTTATTTAGGAAATTATAGATTTTGCAGACTTTTTCATAATCTGTATCTGAATCTGAAATCTCGACTTTAGCCAAAAATTCATCTAAGAGTTTTGAATCTGGTTCAGCTTCTTTATAGGCCAAGGTTAATAATTCAGCTGTTTTATTTTTATCATATTCATTGTAAATTACTACTCTTGGGAATATGCGACTGGCGGGGAGCATATTTTGTTCTCTGATATAACCTTTTTTGTCTACAAATTCCCAGTTCCAGACAGTTTTGTCTTTTGTGGATTTATCTGTGAATTTAGGCGTATTGTTTTCCCACTGCATCTGAAGTTTATTGTATTTTAGATTAGATGGAAAACTGAAAGTATATTCTTCGTGTAAGACAGGTTCTCTTTCTGCAAAAGTATTATGAAAAGTCTTAGGATTAAGGGGACCTATATTTTTAATTCTTTTTATTATCGAATAATCTATAACACTGCCTAAATCAACATTTTTCATGGCCATCTTAAGCTTTTTAAGTTTTGCGTATTCTGGTGTTGTGTTATATAAAGATTCGTCTGAAAGAGCATCATCGGTTAAGTGATATACTTTCCCTGATGGAGTGTAAGTGTGAGCAAACTCAATTTGGCAGTCAGTATTGTCGGTATTGTAGTAAAAAGACTGATTCGCACAGTCAAGACCAGGTTCTTTGAAAATCTGGACAATTTCACGGCTTCTTAAAATCATTTCTGTTTCTGAAATGATTTCGTAACTTAAATGTCTGTAGAGAGTGATATAATCTGAATCTGCAAAATCATTAGGATTTGGAAGATTCTTTAGAACATTTAATGCTATAGGTTCTGTTATGCTGGCAATAGAAGAGATTTCATCACCTTTTCTAATTTTGGAAATCAGGATATGGGCAACATCATTTGTATTAAAAGTTTTAGCTGCTTTTTCATTTAGTTCCTGAAAACTAATATTGTTTCCGTCTATTTCAACAAGATTACCAACATGTTCTTCACCTTGATTTAAAACGAGCACATCAGCGCTTAGGGTATTTACAGCCAATATAAAAGATATAACTAATAAAAATTTTTTCATTTTTGTGCTCCTTCAACGTTTTCTAGATTAGCTGTATCTGAACTATTGGTATCTGTATTCGGAATAGCAGTATCTGTCTCTTTTATTTCATTATCAGAAACAGGTTTTTCATGGGATTTATCTGTTTTGTTTTTTTGCTTTTGTTCAAGGAAGATTTTTTGTTTTGAAGAATGTGCTATTTTTTCTAAATCTGATTTGTAGGATTCATAATCTTTTACTGGTATATATCTTCGTGGGAAAGCCAATTTACGGGTTATATCAATTTCATCGCCCTGTTGGTCATAGATAATTTCAAATTCAACATAAGGACTTTGAACTCTAAGAGCAGGTGGTAGATATTTTACAGAATATCCTTCAGGTATTTTTATTGAAAGCTGATCAGTTTGTTGGCGTGAAGTGGCATACTGTATTGCATAATTCCTCTTTTGTAGACTTACTTCAGGAAAACGCATTTCGAAATAAGGAATAGAGAAAATCATATATTTGCCTGATTTTGGAGCGAATCTGTTAAGAGTATAAATCGTATGGGACTTGAACTGAGTATCAAAATCAAGCGGATTGGTATGAGTTGCTAATTCCAGTTTATAGTCAGCAGTTTGTGCAGAGATTGACTGCCTCATAGCTTTTTCGTATTCTTCAGGTTTTACATTACGGGCATATCCACGAACTGAAGCTTCTGTTGGCCCATTATAGGTAAATTCCATGTCTATGTGGGTAGTTCCATCTTGTTCAAGTTTGATTTTCCTTACTGATAACGTAGCATTGTCTTCTGGGGGAGGTAATGGAACTGTTCTTTGAGTTTCTAATACAATATTTCTTGCATTTGTTTCATGATCATCTGAGCGGAAATAAGGATATCTGTAATCTGTAGCTGTAGAATCCAGATAGAATATACGTCCATCAAGATGAACTTCGGTAATTGAATGGTTGTCATCAAAAATTCCAAGTTCTCTGACAGATTTACCATCATCGTTTGTCAGAATTAAAACAGGATAAGCTTCTACTCCGATATGCTTAAGCATTACAGAGAGTAACATTGACTTGTCGGTACAATCACCATACTTGTTTTTCAGAGTTTCATCAGCAGGATGACCGAGCTGATTGCTGGCCATGTTTGCTTTTATTGAAATATAGCGTATTTCTTGCTGACAGAAATAGTAAAGTTTGGCTATCTTTTCATTTAGAGTTTTGCAGTCCTTTACTAGTTCATCAACTTTGGCTTTAACATCATCTGTGAGAACCGAACGTTTTTCATACATCGGTTTTAATTTTGCATTAAGGTATTTATGGTCTTTTTGGAGACTAAAATATAATGATGGCGCTACATCGCGGAATGGTGGCATTCCGGGCTCACCTATAGCAGGAGCAATGTCAGTCATTTTCCATGTATAAAGAACAGAATCAACTGCTTCAATAATGGTAGGAGTAGCATCTTTTTCGTCTAAATTCTTGGCGAAATAATATAGTTTGCGTTCTGTTGGAACACTTACTCTTAAGATTTTTTCACCTATTGGACAGGTGGATTGAAAGTAGGTTCTTCCATCAAAAATATTTGCATCAAATGGGTTAAATTCTTCTGTTTCATAACTATAATCAACTAAACTTCCAACAGTTACTCCGGGAATAGTGAAGGAGATACTCTGGTAGTTGTTAAAATATACACTTCCGGATGTGCTTTTTGATATTTTAATCTGATCGGATTTTACATTATGGATTTCTCCTTCTGGAGTAAGGCATCTGGCATGAATAATCTTTATTTTTTCTCTATTGGGGTCGAAGGTAAGTGAAACGTGGGCTAATCCAAGGGCTTCATCTTTTGCTACATAATTGATTGAACGCAGGCGGGAAATGTTTGTTCCATCGTGACGATACCTTGCATTGCTTTCTGATAATACTTTGATATATTGTGCGTCTGGGTATTTAGCTGCAAGTTCGTTTGCTTTTTCTACATAGTTTGCTAAGTCACCTGCATCGCTGATGGAAACTTCTTTTTTCTGAGGAGTTTTTGCTGAAAAGCTTATGTCTCTAATGTCACGGCGATCTAGAGATTTTGTTTCGGAGGCAGAATTAAAATAGATCTGACCATTTTTATAAGTTATAGAAGAAGCTTCTAATGGTTCTCCTGTAGATGTTGTAATGACGCCTGCCTGTAAGTTGGCTGAAAGTAAAATATATAAAAAGCATGATAAAATGCAGTTGTTTCGTATAGTTCTCAATGTGATGCCTCCAATCATTTCTCTTTCTATTATAGAGGCTTTTTACTGAATAATAAAGTAAAATTATTTCTAAAGAAAATATTTCATCAGAATATGAAAAGTGCAAATACAAAAGACTTATAAGTATGTTATTATTATAAAAAACTAGAGAGGTTTTTCTATGCCCTTATTTATTATCAATGATGACATTACTAATTTAAAAGTTGATGCTATTGTAAACGCCGCAAACAATTCTCTGCTCGGAGGCGGAGGCGTTGATGGCTGTATTCATAGAGCTGCCGGACCAGACCTGTTAAAGGAATGTATAACTCTTAGGGGTTGTGAAACTGGTGATGCTAAGATAACTAAGGGTTACAAACTTCCTGCAAAATACGTAATTCACACTGTTGGCCCAATTTGGAGAGGTGGCAGGAAAGGTGAAGAAGAACTGCTGAAGTCTTGCTATAACCGCTGTTTGCAGATTGCCGTTGAAAACAAATGTGGTTCTGTTGCTTTTCCGATGATTTCTGCAGGTGTTTACGGCTATCCAAAATACGAAGCTATGCAGGTGGCAAAGAATACTATAAATAGCTTTCTTGAAAAATTAGAAGATGATTTAGACGTTTATATTGTTCTATTTGGAAGGGATATATCTGGCTTTTTTGAACCTGAAGACGGATTAAATGACTTTTTGAACAGCAGAATCCCGGATCTTTTCGATAGTATTAAGATGTGTTCTATAGCAGGAATGGTTGGTGAAGCAACTAACCGATTATTTAAAACATCTTCAAAAGAATCGAGAAAAATCTGTTCTGAGAGAATGAGTGATTTGGGTGATATTTTAAAACAGCCAGATGAAAGCTTTTCCTCAATGGTAATGAGAAAAATAAAAGAGTCAGGACTTAACGAAGTTTCTTGCTATAAAGCAGCCAATGTTAATAAGCAGATTTTTTCAAAAATTAGAAGCTGTGCAGGGGAAGACGAGACCGAAACTTATCAGCCCACCAAATCTACTGCTATGTCTTTCGCTATTGCTTTGAAACTTCCCTTAGACGAGTCTAAGGAATTGCTGAGAAAAGCTGGTTATGCTTTTTCTAGAAGTGATAAGACCGATATTATTGTGGAATACTGCATTACTAACCGCATTTACGATATTTTCAGAGTCAATGAAATTCTCTTTACGTATGAGCAGCCTGTGCTTGGCTCGAAATGCCACTAATTAAGATATATGATATAAGATAGAAGATAGAAGATATAAGATATAAGATAGAAGATATAAGATTGAAGATAGAAGATTAAAGATTGAAGATAGAAGATAGACGATTGAAGATTGAAGATAGGTTTTTACCCCCTTTTGTAAAGGGGGATTAAGGGGGATTTTTAATAAGTTTATTAAGCAGTAAAAAGTTAAGTCTGAAGACTGTTCTCCCTCTTCCCTTATTCCTAAAAAAGGTCATTTGTGAAATGACCTTTTTTGTTTATAAATCATTAGAATTGTATTTGTTAGTAAATAAAAAAATTCAAAAGGAGTTTTTCTTATGGCAAATACAACAGAAATGGTTTTTATTATCGACAAAAGTGGTTCTATGTCAGGCTTAGAAAGCGATACTATCGGTGGCTTCAATTCAAATATTGACACTCAGTTAGCTACTGGCGAAAATGTTCTAGTAACTACTGTTCTATTTGATACAGAGTTTGAAACTTTGCATGATAGAGTAAATATTTCTGATGTAAAAAAAATGACAAGAAAAGACTACTGCCCTGGTGGATGCACTGCATTATGCGATGCTGTAGGCAATACAATAAACAGAATTAAATATGCTCAGCAATATTTGAAAGAAGATGAAAGACCAGATAAAACAATGTTTGTTATCATTACAGATGGAGAGGAAAACTCCAGCCATGAATTTTCTTCTGCTAAGGTAAAAGAGCTAATAACAGAACAAAAGAAAAAAAGTGATTGGCAATTCCTGTTCTTAGGTGCAAATATGGATGCCGTTGAAACTGCTAATACTTATGGAATAGACGCAGATAAAGCAGTAACCTATATGTCTGATGTCGTTGGAACAACCACAGCTTGGAATGCGTTATGTGAAGTCACATCTGATTTTGCAAGAATTGGTAAGAGAGCTCTTTCAAGTAAATGGAAAAATGCAATCGAAAAAGATACTCGAAAGCGTGGAAGATAAAATATATAAGATATAAGACCTAAAATGGAGATAGAAGAATAAAGAGAGATCGAAGAGATGGGAGCGGAGAGAGAAATTGAGAAATGGGATAAGTCTACACATTTGTCATAAACGTATAGCTTTCAGGGCTAAAGCCCATACGCTATACTTATTATGACAAATGCGTAGACTTTTCTTATCTCTCAATTCTCAATTCTCAATTCTCATTTCCCAATCAGCCACTCTATGGCGTTTCTTTTTCTTATGCCGTTATATTCAGAAGGTGGGTCATCGTCTAATGTTAGCAACGTCTTAGGGTAATGGTCACGAATCATTTGCATTGGAGCTAGTTCTCGATTTAAAACAGAATTATCTCTAACTGTTGAGGCTACTTGATAATAAGATAGACCTTCACTTGATTCTGCCACAAAATCAACTTCAAGGTTTCCAACTTTACCTATATAGACTTTAAAACCACGTCTTTTTAATTCTAAGTAAATAATATTTTCTAATATATGACCGACATCTATGCCTTTTTCGCCTAAAAGCATTGTTCTAAGCCCCATATCAACTACATAATATTTGTTTAGAGTTTTCAATAACTGCATTCCTTTAACATCGAATCGGTCTGCTTTATAAATAATAAAACTATCTAATAGGGCCTTTAGGTATTTCTCCACTGTTTTCTGGTCGATTTTTCTACCAGAAGATGTCATTGTGTCAGCTATTCTTTTTGGGAAAACAGGATTCCCGATATTGTCGAATATAAATCTAATAATGCTTTCAAGTATCATAAAATCGCTTATATTTGCTCTCTGAGCAATATCTTTAACGACTATTGTATTGAAAATGCCTTCCAAATAGTCTTTTATCTCTACTTTACTGCCGTTAAAAGCTAAAGTATAAGGGAAAGAACCGTTTGTTATATATTCATTATAGAGTTTTTGCAGATTTTGTTCTTTTTTGTGATAATCGTAGAATTCTTTAAAAGACAATGGAAGCATAGAAATATCTATATATCTTCCAGATAATAAAGTCGCAATTTCACTTGAAAGCAGATTGGCATTGCTTCCGGTTATATAAATGTCTGTATTCTTTTTTATAAATAGGCTGTCTACTACTACTGGGAAATCTTTAACTAGCTGTATTTCGTCTAGAAAGATATAAGTCATATCTTTTTTTAAACGTTGCTTTATGTATTTATATAGATTATCTGGTTCTCGTAAGTCTTTATATTCGTAGTCTTCAAAATTAATGCTTATTATATTATTTCTTTTAATACCATTAGAAATCAGGTATTTTTGAAAACTTTCGAGTAATACAGATTTCCCGCAACGCCTTACTCCTGTTACTACTTTTATAACAGATTTGTTTTGTAAGGCTTTCAATTTATCTAGGTAATTAGTTCTTTCGATAATTTTTAACATATCAATTAATCCAATAGTATTTCAAAGCTTTTATATTATTTGTTCTAATTATAAACTAATATTTTAATTGCCGCAAGTTTATGGAATGCATTCCTAATACTATATAAAAATTAATATAAATGGAATAAAATCCATAAAAATATAAATTATTAAACTTTTAGGATTACTTTCCATGATTTAGA
>JAFPZP010000082.1 GCA_017417215.1 Candidatus Rifleibacteriota bacterium
GTAGAAGCCTTTCCCAGAATTGACAAAAGCTAGGATTCTGCTTTTTTCATCAGCGGAAAGAGGTCTGTCGTTGTAGCTCTCGAAAGGAGTTCCGAGACAGTCTACAATAGCAAGAGCATCTATATTTGAAATATCCTGCAAGGGCTGGTCATCGTTCTGGATAAGAACAGTATAACCTTCGTTCTCCAAGGTTTGTATTAAATCAGAGGAAAAATTCAACCACTGGGTGTTGAGTCTGGTAAAAAAAAGGATTTTCTTTCCGTTACCACCGTTAGAATTGGCTCTAAATAAAGTTTTACGGTTAGTTACAGGAAATTGCTGTGCTAAGACCCAGTAGGTATTTGTAGCAATAACGCCATCGCCGTCAGGGTCACCACCTTCCGGAATCAGCCGTGCTGCTTCTTCATCTGTTAAAGGAGCACCTGGTCTTGCTGAAGGCACAAAACCAGTTTGAGAATCCTGCTCTAAGATAGAATTTATTGTTGAATTTCTACAGGCGGTTAATGATAATAGAATCGCAAAGAACAAAAAAAGACAAAAAAATCCCTTCAATCTAAATAAAACCATTGATTTTTCTCCTGTAATGCACACTCTTATCTTGATTCTATTGATGGGTTGTATATGTGTCAATAGAGTAAAATTTAAATAGAGAAAAAAATTTAAAACATGATTACCTATAGCAAACTAAAAATAAAATGCGGCACAACCTCAATGTGCCGCATTCCATTATGCGTTAATAAATAAATAGCTGATAAACTCAAGCCTTATGATCGAACAGCGAACGACCTCTCATTTGATTATTAGACTTAGAACCGCTTGGTCCATAAGTAACAGGTTTAGGCGCTCTAGTCATAATCTTAATCGTATGCTGAGCTACTTCCAACCCCACTTGAGCAAGCCGCTGATTACCATCGTTGATGACTTTGAGCTCTTCAACTATTTCTCGAAGCTTTGAACCAATATCAATCAATTCGGTCTTAATGCTTTCATCAGAAAGCTTATCAACAAGAACTTCTAATTTAACAACAGGCTCACCTGTTATAGCCATTACCTGTTCTTGCCTTAATGGTTCAAGCTCAACCAACTGTTGAACAAGATTCTCCTCTTGCTCTACGGAGGCCTGAAGCTCTGTCAGTTTACGATCGACCAAAAGCTTGGTTTTATCCTTCGCGAGCTTAAGAAGTTCCTGATAAACATTCAGCTCTTGAGCTAAAATGTTTTTTAATTCAACAGCATTCTGATTCAAATATGCTTACCTTGTAGTCAGCCTTCCCAGGAAGCTGTCATGACACCAGAAGCCCATAGCTTTTCAGCCACTGCTTCAGCAGAGATATTGTATTGACCTGCATCAAACAAAGCTTTGATACGAGCAACTTTTTCTTCTCTGACTTCTGGAGAATTAGCTACTGCACCGGCAGCAAATTCAAAGACTTCTACCGGATCAACTCTTTCGGCTTGAGCATTGCTGATAGCAATATTCAAATTAGCTTTTGCAGCATGCTTTAAAGCAGGTGCATTACTAATATTAGAAGACTCATTAGTGACATTACCAAGCATTTTGCTGAAACTGTCGCCAGTAGTCTTGTTCTGAGCTTTTTTGAGCTGTTCCTGATAGATACGAGTTACATTAATTCCATTAGAAACCTTCATGGTTCCTCCTGACTCCCTTAAACGTCTTCCCCCTATTTTCTAGTCTACATTAGCGGAGGACGCCTCCACAATGCTTATCGGACGAAAAGGTAAGTTCTTTTAGCTTAATTATATTTTATCAATTAATTTATTTTAAAGTCAATAGCAGAAAAAAAATACAAACTTTTACAAACAAATAAAAACATTAACTACCAACCATAATTTTTTCCAGTCTACCCTATTTAAAAGACCCCCTTTGTCAAAGGCAGTGTTACTAAACTATTGCTGAAGAATAAAATCTTTATACAAAAACAAATCTAAAGTAATTTTAAGCATTTCAAGAGATTTGGTAAATCTCTTTGTTTTTCTATTAAACCTAGCAAGATTATCTCTGATGGAA
>JAFPZP010000083.1 GCA_017417215.1 Candidatus Rifleibacteriota bacterium
CGCCCCCAATGGGATTCGAACCCATGTCGCAGCCTTGAAAGGGCTGTGTCCTAGGCCACTAGACGATGGGGGCCTAGAGCCGTACTTAACTTCTAGTGGTTACACTGAAGGTTATCATCGCCCCCAATGGGATTCGAACCCATGTCGCAGCCTTGAAAGGGCTGTGTCCTAGGCCACTAGACGATGGGGGCTTAGATCTTTTACTTCAATGGGCCCAGTAGGACTTGAACCTACGACCGATCGGTTATGAGCCGATAGCTCTAACCAACTGAGCTATGGGCCCTCGAAGTGATTGCTATCTTAACATAATCAAATAAATAATGCAAGTACTTTTTTGAGAAAAAGATATAAGATATAAGATTGAAGATTGAAAAGGGAAGACAAAGGGGAAAAGGAAGAAAAATGCCCGTTTAAGTGTACACTCAAACGGGCTTTATTTTTTACAACTTATAACTTAAAGCATGAAGCTTATAGCTTCTAAATCATTCCATATAGAATTCTTTAAGTTTCTTTGAACGGCTTGGATGTCTTAGCTTTCTAAGAGCCTTGGCTTCAATCTGACGAATTCTTTCACGAGTTACACCAAACTTCTGACCAACTTCTTCCAATGTTCTCTGCCAACCATCTTCCAAACCGAATCTATATTTAATAACTCTAGATTCACGTTCTGTAAGAGTAGCAAGAACCTTGTTAATCTGTTCTTTTAAGATAAGATTAAAAGCCGTTTCAGCCGGTGGTAAAGCAGACTTATCTTCAACGAAATCACCGAGGTGAGAGTCTTCTTCACCATTAATTGGAGTTTCGAGAGATATCGGGTCCATAGCTGTCTTCATAATGTTCTTAACTTTTTCAATAGGAAGACCAACTTCAAGAGCTAATTCTTCAACAGCCGGATCTCTCCCAAGCTTTTGAACAAGTTTACGAGAAGCTTTGCGGAGTTTGTTAATTGTTTCAACCATATGTACAGGAATACGTATAGTTCTTGCCTGGTCTGCAATAGCTCTTGTAATAGCTTGACGTATCCACCAAATTGCATAGGTGGAGAATTTGTACCCTTTTCTGTATTTGAATTTTTCAACAGCTCTGATAAGACCTTGGTTACCTTCTTGAATCAAATCAAGGAAAAGCAAGCCACGTTTTGTATATTTCTTTGCTACAGAAACAACCAGTCTGAGGTTTGCTTCTATCAGTTTGCGCTGAGCATCCTGATCACCATGTTCAATTCGTTTAGCCAAAGTAACTTCTTCTTGCATAGTAAGAAGTCTGATTTTACCTATTTCTCTGAGATAAACTCTAACCGAGTCATCAACATCTTCAAAATCAGCCTGCTGTTTTTCTTAGTCTTCTTCCTTCTTTTCTTCAACAACTGGAAGCTTTTTGTCAAGAACACTTTCATCATCATCAACAAGTTCAACGTTTTTATCCATCAATTCGTTGATGACTTCTTCAAACATTTCGGTAGACAAGCCATCAGGTAAAACCTTGTTAATGTCTTGATAAGACAAATAACCCTGAGTTGTACCCTTTTGTATAAGTTCAGCCCGAATTTCTTCGAGACTTCGAGGTTCGTTTTTAGTTGCAACTTTTTTGGCAGCTGCCTGTTCTGTTGTCATAATGCTCCCTCATCAATGTGAATTAACCAGCACATCAAATTGTCTCTTTACTTCTAATTGTTCCATGCTGATTTGCGCGATAGCAATATCATCACCACTATCTTCCGCATCACGTATTCGCTTTTGCAACAACTTAAGTTTCGTTTCTAGTCTTCTTCTAATCAATCCTTGTATACATTCCTTGAAAGGCACCTCTGGTCTATCTTCTAAAGTAGTAATCAACTCACTTAGTCGAGAAACCAGTTCTTCATTGTCAAGCAAAGCTAAAATTTCTGCCGGTTTTAGTGTACCCCCAGCAGCTTCCTGATTTAAACAGATTACTTCGTATATAGCACGCAAGCGTAAATCTGTGAAATCGTCAGAGCTTAGCATAGACTTGACCATTTCAATTTCTTCAGGTTGCTCAAGCAGATATTTAATTATCCATTCCTGTCTTTGAATTTCTGCATTGAGTTCTGGAGAGATAGTATTTTTTGCTTTCTTAGAGAATTCACTCCCTTCAACTTTTTTACTTTCGAATTCCTTTTCAAGGACGTTTGGTTCGATATCAAGCAGTTTAGAAAGCTTGCGAATAACTTCGCTTTTAGCTATCGGGCTTTGAATTTCAAGAACCAGTTCTTTAAACTCCTGAATTAATTTTTCTTTTACAGGAATTTCGAAAGGTGGTTTCATTCCACGAGTACGTTTCTTCACTAAGAAAGTATATATATCTTCTGCTTTTTCAAGCATTTTTTTAAAGTTTTCTCCACCTTCGCGAATGACGTAGGAATCAGGGTCGTCGGTGGGGTCATCAAAAACAACTACTCGAGCATTAACAGGAGAGTCCTTTTGCAAGGATATAGCTCTGACAGTAGCCTTTTGACCAGGTTCATCAGCATCGTAGCAGAAATAAAGATTTAAGTCTTTAGTTTTGCTGTTTCTTGCCAATAATTGAATTTGTTCAGAACCTATTGCTGTACCCAATGAAGCAACAGCGTTAGTAATTCCGTTCTGCCAAAGGCTTATTACATCTAAATAACCTTCTACAACAATAGCTTCATTCAATCTTCTTATAGTTGGCAAAGCATCACGGAAATTAAAAAGCATTCTTCTCTTATTGAAGGTTTCACTTTCCGCACTATTTAAATATTTGGGTTCTTGATCAGGGGAAAATACTCTTCCGCCAAAACCCGCAACTCTGCCGTGTACATCGATAATAGGAATCATCAGTCTATTACGGAAAGTGTCGTAAAAACCGCTGTTACTCTTTTCGCTTTTTTTGATTAAATCGACTTTTTCCATTGCATTGAGCATTCTTTGGTTTTTACCAATTCTATCTGTGAGGTAATTCCAAGAATCTGGAGCAAAACCGATTCTAAATTTTTTTGCAGTTTCTTCAGTAATACTTCTTTTTTTAAGGTAATCTCTAGCTATCTTACCTTCTGGGGCGTATAAAGCTTTTTCGAAAAGAGAAGCAGCATCATTTAAAACTGTATAAAGGTCTTCATGCCTTTCTGCTTCTGGGTCATAATCTTTAGGAATTTCAACTCCACATTTAGCAGCCAGAAATTTGACTACTTCAGGAAATGTAAGGTGTTCTAAATCCATTAAGAAAGTGAAAACATCTCCGCCTTTACCGCAACCAAAGCAGTGATAAATCTGTTTTTCGGGTAAGACGTGGAAACTAGGAGTTTTTTCTTTATGAAATGGACAAAGGGCTTTATATGTGCGACCAGAACTAATCAGGTGTACATATTCCCCAATAACTGAAATAATGTCTGTCTTATCACGGATCAGACTTATTGTTTCGCTAGATATGTAGCCCAATTCAAACCCCTTAAGTTATCAGAAACCGTACATTCCTATTCGGAAAATTATAGTATAAAGAAATAAAATAGAAGTGTCAAGGGGGGAGCAAGAGTCAAATTTATTGAGATATAGGATATAAGATATAAGATATAAGATTGAAGATATAAGATTGAAGAACAATAGAGCGGACAGCAATCAAAGTTTGGGTATTAGTGATTGGTGATAGGTGGTGGGTGGTGAAGATGTGAGATATGAGAAGTCTACACATTTGTCATAAAAAGTATAGCGTATAGGCTTCAGCCCTGAAAGCTATACATTTATGACAATGGGTAGAGTACAAAAGAGTTAAGAAATGTGAAATGAGAAATGAGAAATGAGAATTGAGAGTTGAGAGTTGAGAGTTGAGAAATATCTTTATATGTCCTCAAAAGTATGGTAAAGTATTTAATCTTTTGCTGACAGTTTAAGGTGTGTACAAAGCATGAAAAAACTATATTATTTTCTAATATTTATAATTGTTATTTCAACAATATTAATAATTTACTCTGTTGAGGGGATGAAATCTTCGTATTTATTTAATTCAAATTCAAATGAAATTAAAGCTGCTTCACTAGCATTAAATCAATTAAAGAGAGATTCCAGCGAAACTTTTGGCATTCAGAAAGAATTAAATCGTTTTTATGTTTTGTTAATGGAAAACAAGTGTACAGCAAAAGAATTAGAAGAACGTTGTCTTGATTTCAATAACGCCGGTTACAAATTTGTAAAAATGAGGTTCTTCAATAAAAAGCACAATAATGTCAGCATAAGAAACTATACCGATGATGATATAGTGAACGGAGCATTTCAGAGACTATATTCCGCATTGGTCACCTATCGTTCTACCGGGGATAATACTTTAATAAAAAGATACCGCTCTTTATTTGAAACTTTATTAGGTGCAGTAGACTTAGAAAAAATAGCAAAAGAAACTTCCACATTGATTCCCGTAACTCTAAGCGGGAAACCAGGTTATATTTATTGGAATGTATATGAAGACCAGGTTGAAACTCACGACATAGGCGGAATGATGGCTTGGATAAGAAGTTCAGAAATTCCAACAAGATTCTTATATCAAAAAGTTGTCGACAAATACAATATGTATTCATCAGCAAATGAAAACAAACAGATATTTGCATTTGTTGACACTAATATGAATGGTTTTTTATATCCAGAAAACATTATAAATACTATTCCTGACTTTTATTTAAAAGAATTGATTCTTAAGCTTCAGGAATTGAAAGCCTGTTTAAGAAGCCACGATAAAATGAGTAATTATTTGCTCAGCTATATTGAACTTGGAAACGGGCGTTATTTCTTTTGTCTGACAGCAAGTACCAATGAAGTTATAGCTAATATAGCAACTATTATTTTCGATATGATAATAATAATCGGAGCCATATTATTATCTGCTTCGCTTTATAAAATAGCTTCAACTATTGATAATTCAAAAACAAATAGTTTTGAAGAAACTTCTGAAAACACTACCTCTAGTGTACCTTCAAACTCAGAAAAGAAATTAAATAATATTTATAGATTAAATAAATATGCGATTTTATCTACTATCTATTTGCTGATCAGTCTTATTATATTTTTTGTAAGTGTAAACATATTCGTAAGCAGATTTTCCAACAAGAATAAAAAAGAGAAAATACATTCAAATTTATTATCTGTTATAGACTGGCTTGATGAAGGTTATGATATAGCCAAAAAAGAACTGTCTGACAAATGGCTAATGTTAGCAAAAGATGAAGATATAAAATCCTTAAATCAAGAAGCGATTAACAATATTGCAAATTCATTGAAAAAAGAACATTCCATAGACAGATTATTTATTACTGATAAAAATGGAAAAATACTCTATTCATTAACCAATGATACTAATAGTAGTATTTTTAACAAAATCATTCCTGTAATAGGCAGGAAAATTGCTTCTGAACGTTTTGGCACCGAAGAAAGCTGGAACAGTAAAATAGATAGCCTTATGGTTAATTCTATTGGCCAAAGTTTTTCTGAATTAATCGGAGACAATGCTCTTAAAATACTTAAAGCTTTTGAAAACTTTGATACTGTTTCAGAAATTGATTTAGGCAATAAACGCCATTTAATCTTTTCAACTCTTATAGAATCACAAAACAATGAAAAGTATGTAATGATAATATGGCTGGATTCCCAGTATTTTAGCCAGGATTATTTAGTTAATAAGATAAAAGATTCGCAATCATTACCAGAAAATCTTAAACAAATAATGCTTGCAATGGTTCCTATACATTTGGATAATCAGCCATATCCTCCAGAAATTACTAAGTATTCATTCTCAAGAGATGTAACAGAACGAATAAAATATACAAAGCGTTCTAGTGATTTTATGACAAAAATTGGAGATCAGAACTATTATGGAATAGGAACAATTCTGAGTTCTATTCCAAACTATGTAATATTTGCTCTTCAAGCAGAAGAATAATCTAAAAAAAATTGAAATTAACTAATAACAGACCTCTTGCAAATATTTGATAATTTGTTATATTTAGATATTAGGGAATATATGAAAAAATATAGTTTAATAGCATTTATAATATCTATAATGTTGGCTAACACAGGATTTTGTTCAGCCATAAATCCTGCTGCTGATGAATTTTACAAAAAAGCAGAAGCTGCTTTTAGAGGGAAAGACTTATCTGGTGCAGAAAAAGACCTTCTCGAAGCCTTGAAACTTGAACCAGATAATGCAATTTACAGATATATTCTTGCCCAGGTTCAATTTATGCAAAACAATTTCATTGAATCTAAGAATAATATGGAAATAGTCTCTCATTCGAGACCTTCACAAGAAAAAGGGGCAGAATACAATAACAAATTAAAGAATTTTAAATCTAAAATAAAAGATCTCCAAAGTAAGTTTAATGCTGCTGGAGATTCACGTTTTTCTGTTTATCAGAAGAACATAAACAGCCCTCAAAAGCTTAAACTGGCAGTAACTGCATATCAAGCATTCAGACTTAATCCTCCGCTGCGTTATAAGAATCTAAAAGTTCTTGAAGAAATTACAGGTATTTATGAAGACAACCTGCAAAAATCTTTTGATGGCACAGAATGGCAAAAAGAACCAATGCTTCAGCTTGCTTTCCTTTATGAAATTGCAAATAAAAAAGACAAAGCTGCTGAAGTATATATGCGTGCATTAGATTATATTCAGGACCCCAACGAAGAATTTGTTATTACTCATAAATTTGACTATTTAAATCGTTCTAACAAAGAAAAGCTTTTAGATACCATTGAAGCAGGCGATTTCTCTAGACAAGATATTGAAGAATTGATTGGTACTGATACAGATAAAGTCAGTGAAGAAGACAAGAAGAAAATTGAAGGCATGATTGATGATGCTCAGGCAAAACTTCAGAATGCCAGCTCTCAAGAAGAAAGAGAGCAAGTCTTAGAAGAAATAAAGAATTCAATTCTTGAAAAGCAGAAAGCTGGCGAATTGCCTGGTCAAGATAAGTTAAAAGAACGCCTTGAAAAAGAAGGTAAGACCATGGAGGACTACCTGAAAGAAAAGGGTCTCTGATTCTATAGTTTTATGGTTCAATTTCAGCACTCTATCTTGATTTTTCATGGTTCTTCAAGTTTAGAATCCCAAAAAACTATAAATAAGTTTATTGAATCTATCAAAAGTCAGAGTAAGCTTTCTTTTTCTGTATGTTATTTAAAAGAAAGTTCCCCTACTCTCTCAGACGCACTTACTAACGCCTTAAATGAAGGGAAAACAGAAATAACCTGTTTCCCTTTATTTCTTTTGCCTGGCTCACATGTTTTAAAAGACATTCCTAAGATAGTTGAAGATTTTAAGCATGAGCACCCAGAATGTAATATTAAACTGCTACCTTGTTTAGCAGAAAAAGCAAGTTTTGTTGATTACACAATAAAAGTTTTAGAGAACAACAAATGACAGAAAATCAACCATCTTTAAAAAAGCTTAAATTCAAACTTACTTTTAATCTATTTATAAGCATAGTCTTGTTATTAGGTTCTTTAGCAACTTTCATATATGGTTATCAGTTAACCCAAAAGCCTGTTTTAGTTGTTCTATTATTTCATGAAGCCTTGAAAAAGCCTCTAAATCCTTGGGAAATCACAGACAACACATTAGAAAAGTATATAGAAAAGTTTTTGGCATTAAAATATAAGCCTGTAGATCCGGAAAACTTTGAAAACATGCTTTCCCAAGGCTTTAAGGGAAGAAATTTTTTAGTAACTTTTGATGATGGAACAGAAAACGAATATAGAAGTATAGAAAACCTTTACAAAAAATATAAGATTAAATCTGTTTTGTTTCTAATAGAAGAATACGTTGATCTCGCACCCAATTTATCTACAGAGCAGATAAAAAAGCTTCAAAAAGATTATGGAACATGTATTGGATTACATGGTAAATACCATGAGAAATATTCAGAACAGATTAAAAACAGAGATTTAGGTGGAATAACAGAGGAAGCCAGACAAAGACTTAACTCAAAGTTGGGTTGTAATATAAAATGGCTTGCTTATCCATTTGGGGATTATAACAAAGCTGTTATTGAAGATTTAAAGAATAAAACTGCAATAGATTTAGCCTTTACCATTGAATCAGGAAATATAAGTGATAATACAGACAAATTTATGATTAATCGTTATATGTATATGGGTGGAATAGAACCTGGCGGAGAAGACGAAAACTTTAATCTGAATCTGTTTCCACCAGAAAGCTACCTCAATGGCCAGCTATTAATTACTCTTTCAACGATGGTATTTTTCTTCTCTATAAGCAGAGTTTTAATGACTTGGAAATATTATAAAGCCTTAGCTGTTTTGAGAATGAAGATTGAAGAGAGAAGATTGAAGGAAGAAAATAAAAGAGAAGAAACTGAAGATTAAGGGGAAAAGATTGAATAAGCGGAATGACCTATAAGCCGGGTTCTGTGCCTCAATTAAGAGGTGCCAATCATCTATCTTGGACTAGAATTACTCCCAGCCTCCAGCGATTTACCCGAGGTAGATAACGAAGCGGGCCACTTCTTCCTCTGTTTAATCTTGCTTCGAGTGAGGTTTACCGAATGAACTGTCACCAGCCCATTAGTGCGCTCTTACCGCACTTTTTCACCCTTACCGATTGCTCGGCGGTATACTTTCTGTTGCACTGTCTGTCCTGCTGAAATTTCTCTCAGCAAGCCTGGATGTTATCCAGCACCCTGCCCTGGGAAGCCCGGACTTTCCTCATTCCGTAAAGGAACGCGATTGACCAGTCATTCCGCAAATTCAATTCTTAATCAACTCTGACATTTCTTCTTACGCCTGACAAACGCATTTTCAAGCCAGACATACCTGATGGATATATAGGCTCTTTTTTACGTCTTGTCAAACCGCATTTTTCACAAACATATATTTTTCTTTGTAATCCAAGAGTTTTATCACCGGGTTCTTTTAGAACTTCTTTTGTTACTTTAAGACTGCCACCGCACTTTGGACAACGTTCAACAAAGAAAATTATATAAATAAAGAAGAATACAGCCAAAAGACCTAAGAATACTTCTTTATAAGACCATAAAAACTCTGTCAAATCAAAGGTTTTAGGTTCATTTGTTACTCGGTCTTTATCTCTGGCTAATTCATCGAGCAACATACGTTTTATGGTAAGAATACCTTCCATAAAGCCTTTGCCATCATTATTATCTGCATTATTAGGCAAAATAACCTGATTAAGTATTTTTTCGCCCATTTCTTTAGAGATTAGATATTTGAGACCTATACCAACCTTAATAAGAATTTTGCCATGGGCAGAGCCTTCTGGAAGAATGGCATATATTAGAATACCTCTTTTATCAAGACCAATAGAGCGTATCCATTCTGCGAAAAAGCCATCAGCCTTTAACTGACCATCATTTATATCTTTTACGGCTTCTGTTTTAACAAGTATTCTGATACGTGCCTGTTTTTCTATTTCTATACAATATGCAGCAATAGGCTTTTTGTATTCTGCATTTATAATAGAAGCAGAATCTTCGATATATCTAGCAACATCTACATCTGTAATCATAGAAATATCTGGAGCATCTGATTTTTCAATGTTTTCTTGAGGTTTTGCTATATCTGAAGTATTAGAAGCTTTTTCAGTTTTTGTGGTATCTGAAGCAAGAGAAGCGTTATTGGTTTCTTGACCTAAAACTTTTACAGGGGAAGCTAACAGCCCCAAAAACAAGCAAATAAAAACAACAAAAAAACTATATTTTAAAAGATAGCATTTCATAAGTTTTATTCTCTTGGACCGGTCCAATAGACATATATTCCGCAATTATCACAGGCTTCAGCATCTTCAGAGGTTTTAATAGCTCCAAGAGTTCCGGCAGGAATACCCATTCCGCATTTCGGACAGGCTGCTGATTCTATACCAAAAAGAACCTGACCTTTTTTCTTTTTGCGTAGCTCTTCATATTTAGTCAAAACATTAGCATTAACCTTAAGACTGGCTTGATTACGTTCTGTTGTAATAAGTTCGAGCTGTTTTTTGTCGCCAATTATTTCTTCGGAAGTGCGCTGTTTGACCATTTCGAGATGTTCATGTCTGCCAGCAACCACCTTGGTGCTTTTTTCTATATCAGCAGTCAGAACTTCGATTTTTTCCATATCGGAAAGAATCTTTGTTTCCTGTTCATCTAGCTGCTTTTTTAAATTAACAGACATTTTTTCAAATGCTGCATAGTCTTTTGGAGAAACGCCAGCATTCTGCATTTTCATATCATTAACCTTAATTTTATTGTTAAGGTCTTCAGCTTCATGTTCTGCTTTGCTTTTGCGAAGTTTTATATTCTTCAAAAGAGCCTTCTTTTTTTCAAGAAGAGTGGATTCATCAGCAACATCTTTCTGCATACGCAAAAATTTTTGCTTTCTTTCTTCGATTTGCTTTTTAGCGGCATCAATTTTTAAATCTAGTTCCTGTAAAGGAATTAGCTGCTTGCATTCTAGCACTAGAGAACCTCGATAAGTTAAGTATTTTAAACTAGGTTATCAGAAAGCAAAAGCCCTGTCAAGCCCCGAACTCATGTTCCATGCTCTAATTACATTATTCACTACTACCCTTCTTTACATTTATAATTAAATTTTGAGAGTGTATTTGTGTGATCTAGGTGCTCTTACAGGTCGAACCAACAGTTGTATTATTAGAGAAGTTTTTGTTACAGGTAATATTAATGTTTCTAATGTCAGTGATTATAACGAAGGGAATTATATCGGTGGATTAATTGGTTAGAATGTAGGTTCCGATGTTACTTATTGTTGCGTAGATTCTCCAGAAGGCTCTGTGAAAGGGAATAATTATGTCGGCGGGTTATTTGGATATTCTAGGGATTGCCTAACAGGTAGCAAAAAGGCTTCGCCTTTTTGCGGTATGATTGGTGAGAGGTGGTGATTGGTGAGAGTAACCCCATTAACTTTTAAGCCAGATTTATAAACAGAATAAGAACTCTCATTGTTGCAGAAAAAGGGAATAACTGCTAGAATACCTTTAGGAGCCTAAAGACATTGAATGATTCGCAAAATAATAAAGTATCTTGTTTAGGGAAAATCTTTCTGACATTTTTATCTTTATGTTTAGTACTTTTTTTATGCCTTATAGCTCTTATTGGCTGGGGATACTACGAGTTAAAATATACAAATGACTTAGCCGTATACGCATCAAAGAAACTATCGAGACCTAATAAATATTCGATTGAGATAGAAAGCTTCAAAGATACTTTTCCCTTAATTACAGGTAATAATGTTAGTTATAGAAAAATAAGCAATGTCTCAACTTTAACGATTAACGTAAACGAACTAACTATTTATCCTGATTATATCAACCCTAAAAACGGAACCCAAAGTTTTATATTTTCAAATGCCTCTATGTTTCTGCAATCGAAGAAATTTCTCATGAATGCAAATCCTATAGAGTTGTCAGGCAAATATAATCAGAAACATATTTATATAGCTTCTTCAACCTGGAATGTTTTTGGTGGGAAAATCTATCTTTCTGGGCATATTGATACAAGTATCCGACCATCACCCTATGAAATCAATGCCGACCTCATATATGTCAGACTTCAAGATATTCTTGAGGGAACAAAGAACAAAGGCTTATACACAGGTGATGTCTACGGCAAACTAAATCTACAGAGTTCTGCTGGGAAAAAATCACCCATATATGGGAAAGCCAGTTTATCTATAACCAATGGCAGCTACCATAAACCTGAGTTAATCATAAGAATAAATTCTGCTCTTAGAAAAATCGGGTTGCACAATACGTTAAGAGACCTTCCCGAAAGGGTTGGGAGCAGTACATTTTCTCTTAATGGTGATTTTAGACTTATTGAAAATGCTTACGAGACAAAGAATACAATAATAAAAACGCCCTGGAGTCTTATAAGATTTTCTGGATTAATAGGACCAAAATCAGCATTAAATGGAACATTCATAATCAAGTATAAAAATTATTCTGATTTTACAATAAAAGTAAATGGGAAAGACTCTAAGCATATGAGTTACAAGGTTTCAGACAGTGATAAAGCAAGACTCGCCTCTATATTTATGAGAGAATTAAGTAAAGGCACAGGGAAACAGATAAAGCAAGAGGGGCATAGGACAAACAGAAGAGTAAACAATGGGTTAGATAGCCTTGGGAGAGGCCTTAGGAAGTGGTTTAAAGGGAAGTAAGACAGAACAGCCAAGCATAGCTTGGCGTGATGAGTGGTTGGTGGTGGGTGGTGAGTGAGCGTACAGTAGACGCGAGACCTCTATTCTCCGCACAAGGCTCGTTCCCTCAAAGTCTATCCGAAGGTACAAATTCTCAGAGACCGCGGAGGAGAATAAGGTTGAGCAAGCAGACTGTCCACTTTTAAAGAAGTTGAGAAATGAGAATTGAGAGATGAGAGAATTAGAATCTTGACGAAGAATGCGTTAGATGATAGAATAATGCGATTTTTTAGGTCAGCAGAATAAGCAAATAAAAGATTATAAAACTGCATTGACCATTAAGGAGTAAGTGATGGATTCACTCCCAGTAATAGCAATAGTAGGAAGACCTAATGTAGGTAAGTCTTCTTTAATGAATAGAATAGTTGGCTACCGTCATGCGATAGTAGACCCAACTCCTGGAGTAACACGCGACAGAAACTATGCTGAAGCTACATGGAACAGACGTAAATTCAATGTAGTAGATACAGGCGGTCTTGAACCTGATAATACAAAATCTCTGATGACATCTATCAAGAGTCAGGTTAACTTCGCACTTCAAGAAGCTAACGCAATAATATTCGTCTGTGATGGTCAGGCTGGCCTTGTTCCAGATGACAAACAGATCTACAATTTCTTGAGAAAACGCTGGTCTGGCAGACCATTATTCGTTTGCGTTAACAAGCTTGATAACACTCAGGAATCAGAAGATATACAGCTTTCTGAATTCTTTGAATTTGGTGCAAAAAACCTATACCCGATTTCTGCTATTCATGGTCACGGCGTTGCAGATATGCTTGACGACCTGGTTGAAATTCTTCCTGTAAATGCAGACCCGAAGAACGAACAAAAAGAAGAAAAAGATGGCAATGCCCTGGAACGCATTGCCATAGTAGGCAAGCCCAACGTTGGCAAGTCTGCATTATTCAATGCTCTTATCGGGCAAGACCGTTCAATAGTAGATAACGTCGAAGGAACCACCAGAGACACAATTCTTTATCATCTAGATAGAAACGGCAAACGTTATTCATTTATAGATACTGCTGGTCTTCGCCGACCAGATGCCAACAAGGACGATGTAGAAACCTATTCTGCCTACAGAACACTTGGAACAATAAAAAGAACAGACCTTGCCATATTAGTTTTAGACGCTTCTAGAGAAGGTATTACTCATCAAGATAAACGTATTGCAGGAAAAATAATCGAAAGCGGCGCTGGCTGCATAATAGTCTGGAACAAATGGGATATTGCCAACCCAGACGAACACCGTTGGGATGAATTAAAGAAACAAACAAGAGAAGAATTTCCTTTGTTAGAATTTGCTCCTATGGTTGCAATATCTGCAAAAACAGGCTTACGACTGAATAAACTCTTCGACACAATTGACCATGTTCAAGAAGTTGGTCACAGACATATATCTGATGAAATACTCAAATCAATTCTCTATGATGCAGTAACGATTCAACCGCCTCCAGCCTATAAAGGCAGAGAATTGAAAATCAAGAGTATTGAACAGTATGACGGACCTCCGATTATATTTAAAGTCAGATGTAGCGAACCCAAAGGGCTTCACTTCTCTTATCAGCGTTATCTGCTGAATCATATCAGACAAGAAGAAACCTTTGAAGGCTGGCCAGTCAAGATAGTTGCTTCCCATTAATATTATGGATTGGTTATACGCTTCTCTAATAGGTTACTTTTTCGGTTCTATTCCCACAGCCTGGCTGCTTTGCAAAATATTTTACGGAATAAACATATTTGAGCACGGCAGCAAGAATATGGGTTCTACTAATGTTTATAGAACTGTAGGCGGAAAAGCTTTTGCTGCCAATTTGGCCATAGACGTATTAAAGGGCATGGTGCCCGTATTGCTTTCTGCCCATCTTTGGCCCACACATCCACAGGTTATCTTTGCCGCAGCAGCCTTTGCAATGATTGGGCACACCCTTTCGTTCTGGGTTAAGTTTAAAGGTGGGAAAGGCGTGGCTACAGGTTTAGGAGTATTCATAGCCCTATCTGGTCACCACGCTTTATATGCATTAGCTGTTTTCTTAGTTGTATTATTGATTACAAGAATGGTATCAGTCAGTTCTATGATTGCGGCCACTTCCCTACCCTTCTTCTTGTGGTATGGAAAAGTTTTAGGCGAATATACAATTTATATAACAGTCTTCGCAGCCTTAGTTGCAATATTTGTTATTGTTAAGCACAAAACGAATATTCAGCGTATTTTAAAAGGCACAGAATCGAAACTGCCGCTCTTTGCGCCGAAGAAAGAAGAAGAAAGCGGAGAGCAGAAGTAAACGTTAGTCTGTGGGTTAACCGGCATTGTTGAGTAATCTGTTTTTTAGGGCAAAGGGTAAAGGGAAGAGGGAGAAGAGGATTGTTTTAGCTAGAGATAGTTATTAATATTATTGGCTTTTCTGTGCTAAATAATGATTTTACGACTAACCTTTTAGAGAGCAGAGAGCAAAAGAGCGATAGAGCAATAGTGCAGCAGAGCGGAGAGATTAGAGTTGAGAGTTGAGAGTTGAGACAGTCTTCGGACTCTTAAATGCTTCTCTTAATAGAGAAGCGTTGTTATCGTTTTGTGTTTTTGTTGTTTTTATTGTTTAATAGAAAGCTAGTATACTAACGAATATCTGAAATAATCGTTATTTTGCTAACCTACTAATAACAATAACTACCACAACTACCAACTACAATGATTACTTTGTCTAGAAGTGATACTCAACCGCAACCGAACCTCCGAACCCCTGTCGTTTACCTGTAAAGCCGAAGAGAGAGATGTCGGTCTTCCAGGGGTTGGTCTTTGTGGCTTCACGGCAATAGCCGAATTCTCCGCGAAGAGTGCCGCCCTTTACGCTAGCCGAACGTATTGGAGTTCCATTGACCGTTCCTCTGGATTCTCCGCCGAATTCGTGGTCGAAAGCTAAGCCCCCGTAGCAGTTCCACTTCCTTTGTGTAGTGCTGTATCTAAAACCAGCACGCAACACTCTGCTTCTGACTTCGTCTAATAAATACTGGTCTGCGCCGGCAGCGAAGTTTATGCCCTCACGTTCGTTGTAGAAGTATTTGCCGTATATATCAAGCTTTGTGTTATCCTCTTCTTTGTAAGTTTTCCCAAAGCCGATGTGACCGCCACGGTATTTTGTACTGGTGTCATATCCGTAGGCATTTCCTGCACCGTCGTGAAGTAGACTTGAGGCTTTGTCTTTTAAGCTGCCCATTCTGAAACTTGCTTCGGTATAAACATCATGGCTGTTGGTCCATTTCAGTAAGAAACCACCGCCTGTGTAGTGAGTATTACCGCTGCCGGCATCTTCAATACCATTCATGTGAAGAGTATAGTTGCCTCTGCCGTATTCGCCGAACAGACCGTATTCAAGGGTGCCATCACTCTTTTCGAGGTTTTTGCCTACTGCCACAGCAATATTCCAACTGTTAGTATCGACGTGGCTGCCTGTTTCATAGCGTGATGAACCACCGCCCACGGATGCTGCGGTTGAAACTCCGTCAGAACCCTTGTTAGATGCCATTCCCAAGCTTTCCATTACTGTGCCTATGTGGTCATTACCAGCGGCAAGTGCTGCTATACCAGCTTCCATGGACATAACAGTGGTATGGGTTTCTTCAGACAGGCCGGCACTGGTCTTGGTCTTGAAAACAAGGTCGCTTCCATCCAGATAAGCAGAACCTTCGCCTTCATAAGCTGTACCAACTTTATATTTACTGCCTGTAATGGTACCAACGCTGTCACCAAAATCAGACACTAAAGTCATCTGCATATTTGCTTTCATATCATCTTTGTTGGTAAAAGCAATTTTGGTTGTGTCTACATCGGCACCATCGAATGAAACATTGCTCAACATTGTTTTGTGGTCTATCAAAGCGCCTTTGTCCAGCCATTCCACATTACCGAAAGTCAGCTTGTTGGCTTTGTTTGAAACAGTCTTCAATGTGATATTCCCGCTCTTAGCTTCAAGACTGTTTCTGATTACCGCATCCATAGTCACACCGGAAAGAGGTTCATACTGGTAAGTTACTGATTTTTCCAATGCTGCCATATCGGCGAGGGTTTCGTTGGCTTTCAGAAGAGTCATAGACTGATTGACCGTAATTGTTTCAGGCTTTTCATAAGTAATATTGAAGTCTTCTGTATCTAATGTGGTAAGCTTAGAATAATTGTATTTATCACGGCTAAGAAGTTCAGCTCCATCTTCCCAAGCAACAGAAGCAAGTTTAAAGGAAGTAACGTCATTGAATACGGCGTGATAGGTAAGTGTTTTTCCATCATCAGAGGCTTTCACACCACCGGTATGTATGCCAAAAAGGGTTACACCCTTTCCGCTATCTTCTTTAAAGTTATCATTCTTATATCTTATAGCTTCATCAATCTTTTCGTCTTTGAAAACATTGGTGGAGGCTGTCAGAATATTTATTGATTCTCCAGCAGATAATTCTGGATCTGCGAAAACTCCAGAAACATCAATTCCATCGGCATTTAAACTCCAACCGCTAGGAAACTCTGATGAACTTTTGCCGTCCCAGTCTGAAAGGTCAACGCTGTTCAGCGTAATTCCAGTAAAGTAGATTTGTAAAGCTTTATCAACCTTTTTTATATTACCTGAACTTGTTCCCTCAAAAGTAATACCTTTATCCTTTTCTGATACAGGAACGGTCTTTACAGAGATGCCATTGGGGTTATCTGAAAAAGCGACAGTCTGTTCATTACCTGTTTCGTCTAGTTTGTATCTTAGATTTATGAGAGATTCTGTTTCATTTTCCCAAGTGATAATATTCATTTTATCATTTGAGCTAAATGTTGTTTTTTCACTATTATTTTCATAAAACTTCAAATCTGTGACATCCACTGTACCGATGTTTTCAAGAGAAGCAGCCTTAATAGCAGGTAAATCATTATTCCAGGCTATGCTGTGCAGTGCGATGGTTTCAAAGTTAGCGATTTTTTTAACAGAGTTATCAACTGTGCCTTCACTGTTTTTACCCTGCCAAATGGTTGTTTCATCGCTTTTGTATATAATATTTCCATCGGAATCGCGTTTAATCTTGTCTTCATCATCGTAATCTACGCCTTTGCCGATATGAAGTTCATTACCTGAGTGAGTTCCAGAGCCATTTTTAAAATAATAACCGTAGATTTCTGCATTGTTCAGCCCAGTTACTGTACCGCCAAGGTTTACGACATTGTCTGAAATTGTTGAATTATTTGGTTCATAAACAAAACCTGCATAAATTTTACTTTCGGAGCCAAAAGTTCCTCCGCTGATGTTGACATAATTGTTGGCTGCATTACCCAAAACAGCTTCCCCGCCTACAACATCTTTAACAATTCCACCACTGATGTTTGCAGAGTTATTGCTGGCAGCATTCCCTGAATTAGAATACCCGCCAAAAACGGTAATATTTACAGTACCACCGCTCAGGTTTGCAGAGTTGCCGATAGCATCAGCAGTAAGAGAATACCCGCCAAAGACGTAAGTATCCACAGTTCCATTGCTCATGTTAACAGAGTTACCTGTTACATTATGATTATCAGAATACCCGCCTAAAACATAACCAGTAATTAATGTTGAATCTCCGTCAATGCAAACAGAGTTGCTGGCAACATTTCCTGAAACCGATGACCCACCATAAACATAATTTTTTACTGTTCCTCCGCTGATGTTGACAGAATTGCAGAGAGTATCACCAGAATTAGAATTTCCGCCATAAACTTTTTGTTCTATGGTTCCGCCATTGATGATGACAGAGTTGTTTGTATTTTCACCAGCATTAGAAGATCCCCCACAAACATTATAATCCACAGTTCCGCCGCTTATGATGACGGAGTTGCTCGCTGCTTTACCAGATTGAGAAAGCCCGCCAAAAACATAACCAGTAATCGATGTTGTATCTCCGCTGATGCTGACAGAGTTACCGATAGAATCGCCAGATTCTGAACTAATGTATCCACCATAAACCAGTTGCTCTACCGTTCCGCCACTGATGTCGACAGAATTGCCAATGGTATTACCGGAATAAGAATAACCACCCAAAACTTTTTTAGACTTCCGCCACTGACGTTGACAGAGTTGCTAGCGGCATCACTTGAATAAGAATACCCACCAGTAGCACTTTTTATATTTCCGCCGCTGATGATGGCAGAGTTGCTTTCAGCATTACCAGAATAAGACTTCCCACCATAAGCTTCTTCACTAATTAATGTTGTATCTCCACTTATAATGGTAGAGTTATTAACAGCGTTACTCTCTTGAGAATAGCCACCATAAACATTTGCCATACTTCCGCCACTTATATTGACTGAGTTGCTAGCAGATTTAACCTCATAAGAATAGCCACCAATAACATTTGTCATACTTCCGCCGCTGATGTTGACAGAGTTGTTGGTAGCTTCACCAGATTTAGAATAAGCACCATAAACATCTTGTTCTATATTTCCGCCGAGGATATTAACAGAATTGCTAGCTGAAATACCAGAAATAGAAAACCCGCCACTAACTGTAGCATTTATAGTTCCATCACTGATGTTGACTGAGTTACTGGAGGCAGTTCCCGAATTAGTATACCCGCCATAAACAGAATTATTCACTGTTCCGCCATTCACAATATCAACACTAGCTTCTTCAACATCCTCAGAATCATTTCCTTTATGACCGTATACATTGCCAGTTACGTTTGAATTATCAATAATTACATTATATGGAGAATGACCTGTATAATTGCCAGAAGTATCTAAATCGCCACCATCAATTACAGCCAATGCACTGCCAGCGGTAGTATAAACCGCTGCTGCAACGCCCACCGCTATAGCAGCCCTACGTATGGAGCGGCGGCTGCCGCCTCTGCTGTAACTTTTTGCCAATTCACTGGCTACAACATAACAATGCTTTGCGTTATTCCAAATGACTTTGAATATTTTGTTCATGATTCTGCCCTCTCAATTCAGCGAAAGTTTGTGAAATTATTCGCTAATATTATACCACTGCGTGGGTTTGTCGCATAATTGTTTTTATTGTAGTTGGTAGTTATTGTAGTTATTGTCTCCGGCAACGTTCGTCAATAGTCGGTTGTCTTTTATCCTTTTATGTCTTTTTATAGAGCAACAGAGCAAGAGAGCGGAAGAGCAGAGAGCCAAGCAAAGCTTGGCTTAATGTGTGGTTGGTGGTGAGTGGTGGGTAGTGAGTAAGCGGTTGGTGGGGGAGCTTCGGGAAAGAAAAGACCCCTTGACTAAGAATATATAAGCAAGTAAAATGATTGAGTTCTTTTGGTATTAAAGAGTTTATTTCTATTTTCAGAAGTAAATAAAGAATCAAAAATCATAAAAATAGATAACAACTAAACAATATATATATAGAATAAAAAAATAATGCGGAGGCAAACAAATGAAATTTGCTGTTATTGGAGCAGGTTCCTGGGGAACAACTCTTGCTAATCTTCTTAGCAACAACGGTCATAAAGTAATGCTTTGGGCAAGAGAACCCGAAGTAGTCGCAGGCATAAACACAGATAGACACAATCCTTACTTTGTATCACACTTAGAAATTAATCCAACATTGGTATGCACCAATGATATGGATGAAGCAATTAATGCTTCAGAACTAGCTTTAATTTCTATTCCATCAGGTTTTATAAAAGACACTCTTGAACCTCATAAAGAAAGTTTAAGAAAATTAAGAGGCATAGCTAACGTAGCAAAAGGCTTTGAACGAGGAACCGGCAGACGTATTTCCCAGATGCTTTGTGAAATATTAGGTATAGAACCAGATTCAGCAGAAGATCATATTGCTTGCCTTTCAGGACCCAATATTGCTGACGAAGTTGCCAAACAAAAATTAGGCGCCTGCGTCATAGCTTCTCCTGATGTTGAACTGGCAAAAACCTTACAGCAGTGCCTTTCCACAAATTATTTCAGAGTATACAGTCAGAATGACCGCACAGGCGTTGAACTTGGCGGAACTTTAAAGAATATTTATGCTATAGGCGCAGGCATTGTAGACGGTCTTGAATTAGGTGACAACTGCAAAGCAGCATATTTAACAAGAAGTCTTCACGAACTTGTTAAGCTTGGAACTGCCTTAGGCGGCCAAGCCCAGACATTTTACGGTTTAACAGGTTTGGGCGATCTGATGACCACATCAAATTCTATTCTTTCAAGAAACCATAGATTAGGTGCAGCTATGGCGAAAGGAACCAGCCTAAAAGAATTTACCGAATCAATGAAAATGGTAGTCGAAGGAGTAGAAACAACAAAAATTGCAAATGAATGGGGTAAAAAATTAAATCTTGAGCTCCCAATTACCGAAGAGTTATATAGAATACTTTTCGAAGGACAACCTGCAAAATCGGCAGCCCAGAATTTAATGGGTAGAGCGCTGAAAGCAGAGACAGATTGATTTACAATAGGAGCGTAGGCAAATGAAGTTTTTTAAGTCGCCCTTGTTTATTGCGGTATTGACAGTGTTTTTAGGTGTATTTTTTATTAGTATTATTTTTATGCAGAGTAAAAATACACCAACGGTAGAGAACAAACCTAACAATACTGTATCTCAGAAAGTAGAACCGAAGGCGGGTGATGAAACAAAGCCTACTACAAGCACTCCGATAAGTTTTGCAAAGGTTGAAGAAAAGACTACTACTGAAAAGCAACAGGTATTAGTATCCTTTGTAAATGAAAACAATCAGGCTATAGCTCAAAAAGAAGTTCCTCTATATGAAATTACAAAAGTTGAAAAAGGTTCAGAACCAGCTAAGATAGTTTCTGTAGTTGCAAACGGGGAATTAGCCAAGAGTCTGATAGATGATATCAAGCTTCCAAATGAAAAACATGCAGATGCAAAAATCATCAAAACAGACAGTAAGTTTGAAAAAATTGTAAGTTCTGGTTCTGGTCTTGAAGTAGACAAGGAAAAAACACTTCAGGAACTCGAAAAAAGTATTCAAAGCAATGCTGTAGCCAAAAAATTCGACAAAATTGATGTAAAGATAATAACCAAGAAAAATGAGGGGTTTTCCGAAAAAATGAATGAGATGGGTTTTAAAACTTTACTTGCCAAATTCAGAACCACACATCCTGGTCATATTGATGATGCAGGAAGAAATGTTAATCTTGCAATTGCTTCAAAGAAGATTAACGGTTTGATAATTCCACCGAATGGTAAATTCAGCTTTAACAAAGTAGTAGGTGAAAGAAGCAGAGCCAATGGTTTCAAAGAAGCTGGTGTTATTTCTCAGGGCAGAGTCATTCCTGGACTTGGCGGCGGAATTTGTCAGGTAAGTACAACCCTTTACAGAGCGGTTCTTCTCAGTGGTGCAAAAATCAATGAACGTCACAATCATTCAATCTATGACGGCATTGAATATGCTGAACGCGGTCTTGATGCTGCTGTAGCCTGGGGTTATAAAGATTTTAAATTTACAAACGGTCTGGACCTTCCAATATTAATTACCAGCACTTCAGGAGAAGGCTGGGTAGAAGTTTCTATTTATGCTTCACAGAAGCCGTTTGAATCAATAGAACTTTATACTCGTAATGAAGTTAAACGCCCCTACAAAACTGAAAAACGCATTAACAACAAGTTAAAATCAGGTGAAGTAAAGGTTGTTCACCCTGGTGTAGACGGTTATACAGTTGAAGCCTACAGATTGACCACTACTTCTGACGGCAAAGCCAAGGAAGAACGCTTAAGCAAAGACAACTACCTTACCTATAACAGAATAGAAGAAAGAAGCAACTGAGATGAAAAAGATTTCGTATTTGTTGCTTCTGGCTCTATTTATATGCCAAGCATATACAGCTGAAGCCAGTCTTGATTTTTCTAATTTTATTACAATCGGCTTTGAAGGAAAAGCCGAAATGGAGTTTAATCAGCCAGAAGATTTAATACAGGCTCCAGATGGCAATTATGTATTGGCAGACACTGGTAACAACCGTATTCAGGTTTTTGACCCCAGTGGTAAATTCATAAGAATCATTCCACCGCCAAAAGCTAAAAATGAAGCTCTTACTGCTCAACCAACAGACAATAGACCTGCAAATCTAATCAAATTAGAAAACAACGGGTTAAGAAAACCAGTTGGTTTAGCCTTTGACTCTGAGGGTAAGCTTTATGTAACCTTGATGAATAATGACATGATAGTTGTCATAGACTACCCCACAGGTCAGGTCAAAGGAACCATAGGCAGCAGTGGTAAAAAAGAAGGTCAGTTCTGGATGCCTATGGATATAGACATAGACGACCAGGACCGTATTGCTGTTGCAGAATTCAGAAATAAACGTGTTCAAATTCTTGATTTAGACGGAAACCAGATAAACGAAATCCTTTATCAGGAACAGACAGAAAAAGGCGGTTTCAGACAGCTTGAACCAAGAGGAGTTTTCTGGACAGCAGATGGTGATTTAATAGTCACCTACCCCAACTATCATCAGGTTGTTTGCTGGAATATAAAAGATGGTCAGGTTCGCTGGCGTTACGGCGGAAAAGCTTCAGGGAACAAAAAAGGCATGCTGAACAATCCTTCTTTTGTTACCCAGGGTGTAGACAGCCATTTAATGATTTCAGACACAAAGAATCATAGAATTGTTGAAATAACAAGAGATGGCAAGTTCTATGAAAGTCATAGTCAAAAAGGTTCATCAAAAGGCAGATTGAATTTTCCCAGAGGTTTGATCTTAACAAAAGATGAAACAATGGTAGTTGCAGACTCAGGCAACAGCAGAATACAGTTCTTTACAGCCGGAGCAACTACACTTTTATTAAAAGAAGCCAAGGCTTTGGCCAACAAAGATGATTGGAATGCTGTAATGATGAATGTTGAAAAAGTTCTTCAATTACAACCCAACAATGAACAAGCCTTAGATTTAAAAGTAAATGCCTTGTATTACTTTGGTGATAATGCTTTTAAGAACCAGGATTATGATAAAGCAGAAGATTACTACAGAATGGTCTTGAGATATAGACCGGATGATGGTAATATACCCCAAAAGCTTGATGCAATATTCTGGGAAAACAACAGACCCATACTGGTTGCTGCAGTAGCAATAGTACTTGGTCTCATAGGTTTAGTCACCATTATTTGGTTATTAAAACTTGTTTTCAGAAGAATAAAGGCAAAAGTAACAGAATAACAAATAGATTTCTTAGGGGAATATACTCTTGTCACTGAATAGAATTCGCAACTTTTGTATCGTAGCACATATAGACCATGGTAAATCAACCCTGGCAGACCGTTTAATTGAATTTACCTCGACTGTTAGCAAACGTGAGATGAAAGATCAGCTTCTTGATTCCATGGATTTGGAAAAAGAACGCGGTATCACGATTAAAGCTCAGGCTGTTAGAATGAACTATACAGCCAAAGATGGTCAGGAATACTGTTTAAATCTAATCGACACCCCAGGGCACGTTGATTTCTCTTATGAAGTTTCGCGCTCTATAGCAGCTTGTGAAGGCGCTTTGCTTGTAGTAGATGCAACTCAGGGTGTAGAAGCCCAGACTATGGCTAATGCCACTCTTGCAATAGCAAACGATCTTGAAATTATTCCCGTAATAAATAAAATAGATTTGCCTTCTTCCGACCCAGATAAAGTTAAAGAAGAAATAGAAAACCTTATAGGAGTTGACTGTTCTGATGCTTTGTTGGTATCGGCAAAAGAAGGAACTGGCGTTCCTGAACTTTTAGAAGCTATAGTTGCAAGAATACCAGCACCTAAGGGCGAAGAAGAAAAGCCATTAAGAGCCTTAGTATTTGACGCTGTTTACGACTCTTATAAAGGCGTAATTGTCTATATCAGAATAGTCGACGGCTGTATCAAAAAAGGTGACAGAATCAAATTCAAAGAAACAGAAGAATCCTTTGAAGTTATTGAAACTGGCGTATTTACACCTAAGATGACTCTTACCGACAGTCTGGAAACCGGTAAAGTCGGCTTCTTTGATGCAACCATAAAAGAAATGAGACAGGTTCACATCGGCGATACCGTTGTTTTAGAAAAGTTCAAAGATGTGGAAGCAATACCTGGCTTCCAAAAAGCGAAACAGATGGTTTTCTGCGGTCTATACCCTGTTGAAACCAACGCATTCAATGATTTGAGAACTGCTCTTGAAAAGCTTACGCTGAACGACGCAAGTCTATCTTATTTCCCAGAAAATTCATTAGCCTTAGGCTTTGGGTTCAGATGCGGTTTTTTAGGTCTTCTTCACATGGAAATCATTCAAGAACGACTTGAAAGAGAATATGATTTAGACTTGGTTACAACCGCTCCAAACGTTATTTATCAAGTTAAGCTGGTTGATGGTTCTGTAATTGAAATAGATTCTCCTTCCAAGCTTCCTGATTTAACCAAGATAGAAGAAATAAGAGAACCCTTTGTTCATGCAACCATATTTATGCCCAAAGAATTTATCGGCACCATTATGGAACTTGCAAAAGAACGCCGTGGCGTTATGGACACCATGGAATTCATTTCTGAAAATCGTGTTTCTATCTCTTTCGACTTGCCTCTTTCAGAAATAATCGTTGATTTCTATGACAAGTTAAAGAGCAGAACCAGAGGCTATGCATCTCTAGACTATGAAAACATAGGTTACAGAGCTTCTAATATTTCAAGAGTAGAAATACTTGTTAACGGCGACAAGGTTGATGCTCTCTCATTCCTTTGCCATAAAGATAAAGCAGAATACAGAGGAAGAAATGTTATTACCAAACTTAGAAAGCTGATACCTCGTCATCAGTTCCAGATTCCATTGCAGGCTGCTATTGGAGCAAAGATTATTGCTCGTGAAAACATTGCACCAGTCAGAAAAGACGTTTTAGCCAAATGTTATGGCGGTGACATCACCAGAAAGCGCAAACTCCTTGAAAAGCAGAAAGAAGGGAAAAAGCGCATGAAGATGGTTGGTAATGTTGAAATACCGCAGAAAGCTTTTATGGCGGTATTGAAGCCGGATGAAGACTAAAAAAACAAGGCTTGGGAATCCAAGCCTTGTTTTTTTAGTCTCAACGAAAGTCTCTGCTTTTTCTGATGATGCTGCCCTAGAATACCCTCTTTCGTAAAGAGGGATGTCACGAAGTGACAGGGAGATTTTTAATAACAAAATAGTCTTCAGACTTAACTTTCTACTGCTCGGCAAAGTTCTCAAAAATCCCCTAGACTACTCCGTAGTCTTTCCCCTTTGAGAAAGGGGATGATTAATAGCTTAATGATGGGTGGTGAGGGTTCTAAAGCCCATACGCTATACTTTTTATGACAAATGTGTAGCCAATTAATACAATCCAATTTGGACTAAAAAAATATTTATAGCAATAGTTTGTTACTGCTTTTTCTGAAGATGCTGCCCCACGATAGTGGGGAAGCTGTCACGTAGTGACTGAAGGGGGAGCAATGCAAAGCATTGCGTTTATACTTAGAAGAATTACGCAAAGCTACGCTTTGCTCGCCCCTCAGCTTCACTACGTTCAGCAGCTCCCCCGCAAGCAGGGGAGCATCTTCGGCTGCCACCCAAGCGACTCACTTGCTAACTGATGGGGTCTTCATCTAGAGAAGCTTTAGGCTTTTTTGTAGTAAGCGAGTTCGCCAGAGCAATACTGGCAAAGCTTATCTTCAGGTTTTGCTTTAGTAAATGATTCACCACATTTTTCGCAGATACCGCAATCAAGAATAGGTGGCTTTTCTGTATCTGTAACAATTACATCTTCCAGGGTAAAAATATTTCTACCACAATCTACAAGCTGTTGAACAACCAAAGCATTTGAAGTTTTTCTTTCAGGACCAAAATTTTTAACTTCTGGAGCACGTTCTCTTCTGAAAAACTTATATAATTCAGAGTATTTTTCTTTATCTATCTTGTTCTGGTCTACATAGATGCGAACGCCTTTTCCAGATTTTCGGTCATAAAGAGTCATAGCAAAACGACCGATGGATTCCAATATTTTTAATTCACCGTTACCAATGGTGCAACCAAGCATATATTGTATGGCATCTGGCATACAAGCTCTTGTTTCGGTAATTGCACAAAGTTTTGGAACATCGCCTAAGCGTTCTTTTGCCTGGTTAACCATTTCTACTGAAACAGCAATACCAGGGGCTCTTTTAGTATGGAAAGCGAAAACTTTTTCGACAAGCTGTAAGAATTCTTCGTTATTTAGTTTGCTCATTTTTAATCCTATCTAATATATATTTTAGACTATTATAGCAGATTTTATATGCTTTTGCTATACCCCCTGTGTGCAATTTGAGGACATAGGACAAATAGATTAGAGTGAATCAATAGTGAAGAAATAAGAAAAGAGGATATTAAGTGACCGAAAGGAACTTGTCCGAAAGCTAGAAATTTGATGAAAAATCAGTATTTGTTTGTAGCCTACACATTGTCATAAACGTATAGCTTTCAGGGCTAAAGCCCATACGCTATACTTATTATGATAAATATGTAGGCTTTTCTTATCTCTCGATTCTTTTAAAAGCGGACAGTTGCTTGCTCAACCTTATTCTCCTCCGCGGTCTCTGTAAATTTGTACCTTCGGATAGACTTTGAGGGAACGAGCCTTGTGCGGAGAATAGAGGTCTCGCGTCTACTGTCCGCTCACTCACCACCTACCACCAACCACTCATCGCGCTAAGCTTAGGGTTAGCTGTGTTTTTCCAAAGCGAGGCGGGCATTTCTCTTAACGTCAATAGAAATGTCGCCGTTAGCCATTCTTCTAAGAGCTTCTTCAGCTGAATAATCAGGAATATCAGCCAAAGCCTTAACTACAGCATAACGAACTTCTGTAGACATATCTCTTTCGCAGGTTAAAATAAGCTTTAAAGCTTCCATGTTTGCTATTCTACCAAGAGCGTTGATAGTAGCGACTCTTACAGATTCATTTCTATCTTTTAAAGCACCGCGAAGAAGTATTATAGATTCTTTACTCTGAGGATAATCACCAAGCATGTTGGCTGCATTTCCTCTGACAGTTGGGCTATCATCAAGCAATTTCAAACGAATTTTATCAAATTCTAAAGAAAGACCAGTAATCTTATCTAATGGGAGGTCTTCTTCTTCATTGATTTCAATATAATTAGCATTTTCTACTGGTTCAGCATATACTTCTTCAATATTGTTGCCATAGGTTTCTTCCCTAATACCTTCTTCTTGAGGAAGCTCACCACTCTTATACCCATCCAGTTCAACTACAACTTCTTCGGGGGTATTATTTACAGCATCAAGTTCTTCGTTATTGAAGCCACGATTTGCTTCTTGTCTTGAATCCTGGACATAATCATCTTCATTGAAAAATACTTCACCAGAATAGTCTTCAGGATTAATACTCAGAACAGCTTCACCTTTTCTTGAATTTCTAGCTTTTACAGTTTCAGCAGCATCTAAAATAGCATCTCTTCTAGATGGTGGAACACTGCCATTTGCTTGATCTGCTTCAGCCTTAGCCTCATTAGCTGCTTTTTCACGATTAGCTTTTTCTATTGAATCATTGATAAAATTGATATCAGTATTAAACTTAGTTACTTCAGAGAAGACTTCTGGAGCCACTTTTTCTTTTGCTAAACGATAAAGTTCCTGATCTAATCTACGGGAAGCATTAATCAGTTCTTCTATAACTTCTGGGTTTTCCTGCCCCATCAAAGCCATAGAAGCCTTGTAACATATTTCAGAATCGGCATCATTCAAGTAAGAACGCAAGATATCTATAGCTCTCTGATCTTTAAACTGGGAAAGAATTTCGATCTTTGCAATAATCTGGCTTTTTCTTTCTAAGCCGTTTTTCTCGTCTGACAGACGTTTGAAAACTTCTTCAAATGAATAACTTGTTATAGCTTTTACAGCTGAGAAACGAACAACTTCGTTTTCGTCTTCTGCACATTTCATCAATGCTTTCAAAGCAACAGCAACGCCAGTAGTTCCAAGTGCATAAGCGGCTGAAGCTCTTACAAATTTATCTTCGTCTCTTGTGGCACCAATCAACGCTTCTACAACTTTAGGTTCAGAATGACCACTCAAAGCAGTAGCTGCTGCATATCTAACCGCAACATTATCGTCTTTTAATGCTTGGATTAAAGCAGCAACAGACTTTTCCGAACCCATTCCGCCAAGAGCCTCAGCAGCCAATGCTCTTATAGCTTCTGATTCAAGAGTATTAGTAAGAGCTTTGCTTAAAGGTTCTACAATATCATCACTTTCTTCAATTCCAATAGCTGCCTTTGCAGCCATCTGTCTCATCTGTTCGTTATTGTCATTCAAGCCTTTTTTGACTAATTCTTTGCGAGGAATCGGGCTTCCGTCAGGCTGGAAATATTCTATTGGAAGCTGCTCAACCTTGAAAGCAACCATTTCTTTATAGTTTCTTGGAGCAGATTCCTGATTCTGAATATTAGTGGGATTATCATAGTTCTGTGTATCAGAAACTACCAAAGCACCGCCAAGATACTCTTCTGCGGCCTTATAAAGTTCATCATCATTCTTTTTGGAAACTTCAAGAAGAGGTTCTATTGCTCTTTCATCGCCCATAGCGCCAAGTATTTCAGCAGCAACCAAAGCGACAGATTCTTCGGGGTCATAAAGAGCATTAATCAACTCAGGAACAGCAGATTCAAGCTTCTGATAGCCTGCTTCCCTCATAGCAGCAATTCTATGTCTAACAGGTGCCTTAGGATTCTTGATGATACTTACTGGGTCGCTAATTAGAAGCTGATAATCCAATTCTACCTTAGGTTCTTCTTTTTTTACTTCCTGAGGTTTTTCCTCATTAGTCTTTTGATTATCTGTTACTTCACTAGAGTCAGTTACATTTTCTTCTGGTTTTGTTACAGTTTTTACTAATAACTCTGTAGAATTATTTTCTTCTTGTTCAGCCATCTGATCAGCTGAAGCTTCAATTTTTATATCTTTTTCTTCTTCTTTGTCTACTACTTCAACTTTTTCAACTTTTTTAATTGCGCTTCGAATCTTTGTTTTCTGAGCATCAGAAACTCCAGCAGGTTTTGCACCACCTACTTCTCTTACATTAGCCGGTAGTTTGGCGTGTGACATTTTATAACGTAGTATTAAAATGTGTGCAACTACTACGATAACCAGTATTACTACCGAAGAGATTAAAATTGTATCAATATCTAGATTATTCATCGTTTTAATTTATCGACTTTATTTATATAATGATTTAAAATTTTTTTTATAGGTAATGAAATAAATATGAAATTAATTGGAAACGTAATAATATCTGATGAAGTTTGGGATACCAAGTTCGACTGCGATTTAACCAAATGCAAAGGGAAGTGCTGTCAATACGGCGACATAGGTTCACCTATCACAGAAGAGGAAGAAGAACTGATTAAAAAGAATCTGAAAAATGTTGCACCTATGCTTTCAGAAGAAAATCTTAAACTTCTAGAAAAAGGAATAACAATTAAAGATAAACGAGGCGACCTTCATATAGTTGAAGGGGCACACAACACCCCCTGCCCTCTTTCATTCATTAATAAGGAAGGGATAGTAATGTGCTCACTGCATGATTACTGTTTGAAAAAGAAAAAGAAAGTGCTCGATTTAAAACCGCTGTGGTGCTCGCTTTTTCCATTAATTATTAAAAACACTTCTGTCGGTTGGATAATTAACTGTTACTTACCAGAATTCTGTAAGTCGAAAGAGAATCCGCAACCTTTGCTGCTGGCTTTTTCTGAGTATTTATCAGCTATATTTGGAGAACAATGGGTTGAAGCAGTAAGGAAGGAGTACGCCAAGCAGAGCTTGGAGTGATTGGTGGTGGGTGGTAGGTGATGTGAAAGCGGACAGTAGACGCGAGACCTCTATTCTCCGCACAAGGCTCGTTCCCTCAAAGTTTATTCGAAGGTACAAATACACAGAGACCGCGGAGGAGAATAAGGTTGAGCAAGCAGCTGTCCGCTTTAAAGAATTGAAATTTAGAAGAAATATTTCTTCCAGGAACCGCGGTTGGGTTTGCTGAAGCTGTAAATAGGCTTAGAGCCGTCAACTTCACCATACTTCAATTCGTCAACTTTATTGAAGTATTCTCTAGAAGCTGCATATTCACCCATTTTTACAAGAATATTACCTGCTTCATCATAAAGTTCATAATTCTTCTTATTCTTATCGATTAAATCTCTAACCAACCAGAATGCATCTTCGAAATAGCCTTTGCTTACAAGGCACTGACTTAAAAACCATTTGGCATACTGATGGTTTGCATCTAACTTCAATGTTCTTTTATATTCTTCAATAGCTTTATCTATCATATCTCTAGCATAATAGAAATTAGCTATTTTATAACTTATATCAGCATTGTCAGGGTCATTCTTACGCATATTCTTTAAACGATGATAATATCTTTCAGAATCTTTGATGCCAATATATGCACTACCAGGATCTCCGCCATAGGTATATGGCAATAAAGCAACAAGAACCAATATTGCGGCAACAATAGAAATCATTTTCTTTAGCATAATAAAACCCTCCGGTCTCTGTATCGACCGAAGGGCTATTTTTTATTATGATAATTTAATTAATTACAAATCTACGATATCACCCTGATCAGCATCACTTGTTGTTTCAGAATTAGAATTGTCAGTTTGAGTAGTAGAGTTTTCCTGAGAAGGAGAAATATCTATCTTTGAAAATTTTGCATCTAATTCTTTGCTATAAGCATCAGCTTCTTCTCCACCTTGTTTCCAGCCTTCTTTTACTGCTGAAGCTATATCACCTAATAAACTGCCTAAAACATCATCAGCCCCTGCAGCTATTTGACCTGTTTTAACCAGAATCTGACCTATCTTTTCAACTACAGTTCCAACCTGATAAAGAACTTTTCCAACCGCTTCTAAAGCCTTACCAACGGGAATAGTGTATGGAATCATTTGTAAAGCTCTACCAACAAGTTGAAGTGCCTGCCCTACAGTCTTTAATGTTTGACCAATCTGGATAAGATTATTTCCAACCTTTATAAGAGTACCCTGTATATCTGCAGTTACAGAAGTTAAAGCGTTAACACTGCTATTATCACTCTTTTTAGTAGCTTCATTGGCTTCTTTTGAAGCTGAAGACATATCTCCAGCCGAATTTCCTATTTTCCCTAATTCTGAAGAAGCTTTATTCGAAGAACTAGAAGCCTTCTGGTTATTTACAGCATTATCAGAATTGTTGCTATTTTCTCTTATCTTATTATTTGCTTCCTGGTTAGCTTGATAACCTTCTGATGTCTGGTTGCTAACTTCTGCTGATTTTTCACTAAGTGTTGAAAAAAGAGATTCTCTAGTTAAGCCATCTTCATAAATTTTTGCATCTTCAGCATATAATGCTTGAATTAGCATAGGCTGAACAATCATACAAAAACAAAGAAACAAGCAGAGATATCTTCTAAAAAATCGCTTCATGCTTTCCCCCAAGTTTTTACTTATTTATAAAGTATACGAACAAACATCATACGATGTTTCACTTATTTAAAATAATGTTTAATTTTATTTAAAATTGCTTAAATTCGCAAGCTAATGTAAAATAAAACAGAGGACTAGAGAAGATGAATAAACGTAAAGGTTTTTTGTTATACATAATAGTAGCAATACTCTTAGCCTTATCCATTCTTGCTTTTGCGTTAAACAGCTTTAAGAGTGGAGCAGTTGTTCAATTAGCCAAAAATGTAGACCAAAACCGACTTATTCAAATTGCCAAATCAGCAAATACTGAAATCCTTGCAATACTCAGAACTCAAGCCAACAATTCAAAAAGTCAAAATATATTTAAAACATTCAGAAAAATATTCCCCAAAACTGGTGAAACTTCATCTTCTCTCAACCAGACATTAACTCTTCTTTCAAAATATACTCCGACCAAAACAAAAGAAATTGTCGACAAATCAGGTTACAACATAACAATAGAATCCTCCGCAACATTGACCAATTACCAGAAAAGTATTTATCAATCTACTTCAGCTTATAATGCTTATATTGATATTTATACCAAAGCCTACAGAAATGAAAACCCTGGAAATGCCATTGAAGTATATGAAAGACACGATGTTAGACTAGTAGACCTTCGTCATAATCTTGATAAATATGCTCTTTTTGTTAAGAATTATTCTCCTGATATGAATAATACTCAACGCCGTGTAATAATTCAGGGAATAGAACCAACTGACGGTCGCATTACGAGAGTTTATCTAGGCAGCGACAATTATCCCGATAATGCAGAAGGCGTAGATAAAAACTGGAATAAAAATCTGCTTCTGTTCGATATCTGCTTTGATGAAATAAAAGATATGCCGGGCTTTAAAAGCATTTTCAAAGCAAACAATCTGGTTTCTTTTCCAGACAATTCAGCAACAAAATATCTTTTTTACTTCAATAAAATTAAATTTTCACAGTTAGGATTACCTAAGAACCTTTTCTATCATGTTTCAGCAGTAAAAAAAGTTTACGAAGACTTTGTGAATAATGCAGCAAATGGCTGTGCCAATGATACTAATCTGCCCCATCAGGTGGGGGCTGCCCTTAAACAAAAGTGTCAGTCCGCTATGCCTAATGCCAACAATAATGCAGCCGCTTATAGAATATGCAATGATTATGTACAACACTTTAAAAGGGGTGTCTACGATGGCAAAGAAGTAGACGACTACTCCGACTGCGAAAACTTTAATACCATTTTACAAACCTGCATGGATAAATGGGAATATCACTATGGTTATCTAGATGCAAAAGGAGTCTGGGATGTAGACAACAACGAGTTTCCTCATTCACCTAAGCCAAATAACTGGGTAAATGCTTTGGCTTATAAAGGTCTTGTAGACAAAAATGTAGATAATGACCATATGGGGCCTTATATATACTGGAATTATCTTAACCAGAATGGGAAATCATTTAACCCTGAACGCTATCGTATTGGGAAAATGTTCAGATTATATGGAGAAAACAATACGACACCTGTTCTTGTTGAAGGAGCCGTTAAGCTCAGATTCTTCAAGATTGGCTATTTTAATGATTTTGAAGAACAACTCCACCTCTATGCCAAGCAACATTCAATACATCCAGAACCTGTTCCAATACTATTTAGAAGAGCAGATCTAAGTGAAACTTTTCAGAACACTAAATGTAATATGGATTTTGCCTCATCTAACTATTTCCAAGATAATATGCTGATGAGCCAAGCGATTGAAATACCGATAAACGCATTATTAGTAGGAAGCAACGGTAACGGTCCTCAATACATAGACGGGAACGGGCAAACGAAGGTTCTGACCCAACAAGAAGCTCTGAGCGATGAGTTTTTATTCCCTGTTCAAAAAAGCTCTGATAAAAAAACAGATGGCAGATACTTTGGCAGAAGAGTAGATTTTGACAATTGCAGTTACAACTATCCTTCTCCGAAAGAATTCCTTGAAGACAGAGTTAGAGAAATAAATGGTAAAAAAACTCTTTGTCTTGATGGAATAATTTATATAGAAAAAGGTGATATGAACCTAAGCGACATAAATTATTTTTATGGGAAAGGCTTAGTTTATCTAGCTACTGGCAATATTACATTTGGTAATTTTTCACGAATCAGAGATATTACAGAAGGAGATTCTGCTCGTTTTTACCTTAGACAAGGTGACTTCATACTTGCTTCAAACAATTCAGATATAAAAATAGAAGCTTCATTAGCCGCTTTATTCAGTAAGGTTGGTGACCCAGACCCAAGAAATCAAGGAAGTCTGGTTTTAAATAACACTAAAAACCTACATATAGTAGGAAATTTACTTGTCGATTATTTTTATACCCAAGACTCTTCTGGCAGAGGTTTAGCCAAAGGCGGAACCATATTTATAGAGCATGATCCTCTTATTATGGAGCCCAACCTAAAAACCTCTGATGGAAAAGAATTTGACCCCTTCCACGTAAGCATAGGCAAAATAAAAACTGCATTTGCCATAAAAACAGGAGATGTAGATGTTAATTGACAGACCAAGATTAATAATTTTATCTACTGTTCCTATAACTATGGCGATTAATTTTCTTTTGCTGAATCACTTTTTCGGTAGTTCAAACACAAAATTTCAGCAACATAACCAGTATTCAACATCAACAGAAATAAAAGAAACTCAAACTACAAGTTCTATGAAAACAACACCAGTCTTTTTTAGAACCAATAAAAAGCTTAAGATAGCACATTTTCCACCACCACCAGCTCACACTTTTGCGGGAAACGAATATTCAGAAATGACTGAAGAGAAAGAAAATTTCAACAATCAAGGGGTAATAATAAAATGATTAGCTTATTCCCCAATAAAAAAAGAGCCTTAGGGCTTACAGAAATAATAATTGCCTTAGCAATTGTAATTGCAGCTGGAATTCCGATTCTCAGAATGGTCACCAAATCAAGAACAGAAACTTCATCATCCGTTAATTACTTAAGAGCTATGGAATTAGCTGATGAAGCAATCGAATGGGCTAGCGTTTCTAAATTTAAAGATGTGGATAATCTTAAAAGCCTTAGTGGAACAATAATAGAAGTTAATGGTTCTAATATAGAACCTATATCTATCAATACTTCAGAAGTTACAAATGAACATTGGAAAGGTTCTGAGATATTTGAAAAAGATTTGAAGTATTCTGACCAATATAGTAGAGCTTATTTTTATAGAGAAATAAGTGTAGAACCCGTAACCAGCAAGAATAATGACTTTGAAGCAAATCTACTTAAAAAAGTTAATGTAACTGTCAAGTGGTGCGAAGGCTACATGCCCAAAAATATCAATCTGGCTTCTGACAGAAACAGAGAAATACAATTATCGATCTTGGTAATAAACGATGACAATCTCTTCTATTAACAAAAATAAATCAAATAATCGTAAAGCCATCAGTTTTGTTGAGCTGATGATTTGCGTTATTATTTCTGCACTTGTCTTAAAAATCATCTTCGATTTTATGTCTAACACAAGAAATAATTATATGTACGGAGTTGTTAATCTACAAAACTTACAAGACGCTAGATTGGCCATTAATTATTTACGTAGCGATTTTGCAACAGCCTGCCCCATGTTTACAGACCCCAAAGAAGACAGCAAAAATGGGTTTGTTAACTTACAAAAAGCCAGGAAACAGCTTTTTGTTACCTCAAAAACCAATAATGACATTAAAGCAGAATTAATACAGATACATGAACACGGCTTGATGTTCCATAAATTTGTGTATGGGTCTTTTGGAGATAATCCAAAGGTAGAGTCAGTAACCTATCAATATGATAAAACATCAAAAACCTTAACAAGAACTTCTGATACCAAAGGAACAAAAGTTTTCAATGGTATTGAAGATGTTAAATTCGCTCTATATACTCATGAAATCAATCCGGATGTTCCTATTTTATGGGTTAAGATATCTGTTCATGAATCTGCAAATATGTATGGTTCAGAAAAAATTGGGAAACCTGTTGAGCTTACAACCAGCATATCCAGTTCTTTTATAAACAGTTCTCAAAATAACAAATACTGGCGTTACGAAACAGGACATCAAAAGTTGTAATCTTCAGATTACATATTATTGTGTTTTAATCGCAAATAAAAAGCTAAAAAGCTTTTGTGATTACTCTGACAACTTACTAGTTTTTCCTTGTGATATAATCATATAGGTGATATTATAAGAGGGTACACTTGAAACAATCGGAGTTATGGCTAATATGAAGAGAAGACAGTACATTAGCGTAGTTTTTGCATTATTAATTGCAATACCTGGTTTTGCGCACCAGGTATCAAAACCATTTATAGATATACTTTCTACTGGTAAGCATCCAATAACTGTTGCTACAAAAGTTGAAGACAGTAGCAAAATAATAAAGAATCCAGGGAATTGCCCAATAGAATTTCTTAGAAGAATAGGAAGAGCATTTTCTAAATATTGGCCAGAAAATAAAGCTTCATTTTTAACAGCTACTATTATTTTTAAAGAAAATTTAGGCAAACCGGATTTTATAAGAAACCTTCCTGAAGAAAACTTGTCTGAAAGTCAGATAGAAGCCGCAAACTCACTTATTAATAGCCATTCTGAAAAATTCAAACAGTCAGAAGCCGATTTTAATCCGCCATCAGAAGCCATCTCAATGAGATTTGCGGTCGATGTTTCAGAAATCCAGAAAAACTTAAAAGAATTATTAGAAGAAAAAGAACCCCAAAATACAGATAAAAAAATTCCTGTAATTCCTTTAAATGAAAAAGACAAAATAAAAGAAGATATTCTTCCGGTTATAGAATCCTTTAGCGATTTTTATGGTCTTCTTTCAATATCAGAAAAAGGAATATTTGGTAGAATTAATGGTTACTGTGAAAAGGGAAATCTGGATCAAATCACTTCTATCAAGCCACTTAGCTTAGATGAATATATTGACGAAGAACCTTTAATTATCCTGGCTCAAACTCATAGCAATCAAGAACCTGCAATGGTTATGAAAAAGCTAGAATCTATTCCTAACATGAAAGTTATTAATCAGCTGGTTGCTTCAGCAGGATTAGATTTTGAAAAAGACCTATTAGTTAATAATTATGCACTAGAAAGTATTCTTTATGTAAACCTTACTCCAACAGGTGAAAAAATGATACCAGATGTAAGATTGGTAACAATGCTACCTAAGATGGAACATCTGATTTCTATTATTCCAAATTTAAAGAAACTTTGTATGAATACAGGCGTTTTCATTACAAACTTAGAATCTACTATAAAAGATGTTGATATAGTAAGACTTAATCATTTCTTATTAAGTGACTACGGTATCTATATCTCGATAATAGATAAGTTCTGTGTTATCTCATCGACTCAGGAAGGTCATATCAAGGCTTTAGATTTTCTGAATACTCCTTCAAAAAGAGTCAAAAATGAAAAAGTAAAAGATTGTAACTTCTATTTCAGAATCAAGACTTCTGATTTGAATATTCAACTTCAGCAGTTCCTGCAATCACCTTTGTTAAGAGATAAGGGCATTCCTCCTTTAACCAATATGACATTTTTGAAAGAAATGGATGACATTGTTATAAAGAGTAAAATGAACAATAAAGATATTAAAATAGACCTTGATATTCCTTTTTCTATAAAAGAAAAAGATAATTGAAATAAAAAGATTTAAATAAAGTGGATAAAAAGATAAAACTTGTGGTATAAATGTAAATTAGTTCTAATTTGGAGACATTATGTAATGGGGAAAAAATTATTAATAATAGTATTTTTATCAATGCTTTCAGTCTATTTTATAGGCTGTTGCAAGCAGGATCCAGATAATAACGACAAAAAAGGCAGTATTCAGCCTTCTGTTCAGACAAATCAGACTAATTCAGAGTCTTCCGGTTCTTCTCCATACAAGGATCAAGTGCTACGTTTAGGAAGAATTCCTTATACAAATTCTACTCAAATGGTTGTACAGCATGAAGCTTTTCTGAAATATCTGGCAGAAAAAATCGGCGTAAAAGCTGTAAGACTTCAAACCGCACCTGATTATTCAAGTATTTTGAAGAAACTTGTTGCTGGCGAAATAGACATTGCCTGGATGGCTTCATTAAGTGCTGTAGAAGCAAGAAACAATCCGGAAGTCGAATTATTATGCAAACCCGTTAGATATGGAACCACCTCATACAGAGGAATCGTTCTTGCTCGACAAGATAGCGGTATAAGAACTCTTAGAGATCTCAAGAACAAAAAATTTGCCTGGGTAGACAAAGAATCAGCTTCAGCTTATTTATTCCCCAAAGCTATGATGCTTGAAGCCAATATCGACCCCGACAGAGATTTTGCTGAAGTTGATACTCTAGGGAAACATGATGCAGTTGTATACAATGTTCTTCTAGGCAAATATGATGCCGGAGCTTGTTACGATGATGCTAGAAATACTCTTAGAGATAAGAGCAAAAAAGACGAACTGATTATTCTAGCTACAACTCAGGACATTTCAAATGAACCTCTTGTTTGCAGAAAGAGTCTGCCACAAGATTTAAGAGAAAAAATCAAATCTGCTCTTCTCGGTCTCAACAACAAGACTCCAGAAGGTCGTGAAATACTTAAAGATTTAGCAGATGTTCAAGGTTTTGTTAGAGTTGATGGTAGAGATTACGACAGTATCGAAAAAGTTCTAAAAGCTCTAGAAAAACACAACAAAAACTAAGCTGGATAAAATAGTGAATTATACTGAAGACAACAAAATCAGATTTTCTTTAAAATTAAAATTTATTTGTGGCATTGCTTTGCTCGTTGTATTTATTGTTGCATTAAACAGCTACAATTCTTCACAACGAGAATTTAATCTGCTACAAGAAAGTATGGACCAATCTGGTGAATTATTGTCTTCAACTCTTGCTATAGCTTGCCAAGGTCCTATTATCAGCCAGTCATACGATGAGTTTATTCCTTATACCGAACGTATAATAGCTGGTGGTCAAGATATTCTAGAAATATCAGTATTAGACTTAGACGGCAAATATCTGGCTCACAAAGTCAAAGGTGATTCAGAAAGCAAACTAGGTCAAACAATTCCTAACACTCTAAGAGATAAAATTGATAAAATAGAATCTACAGAACGTATGCTTTCTGAAAATGGTGAATACGTTGATTATGTTTCACCAATTAAGATTGGAACTTCCAGATTCGGAACAGTCATTTTAAGATTTGGTTTTGACCGTCTTGAACAAAACAAGGCAACAAGCAAGAACCACATTTTGTTAATCGCTCTTATTGGTTTTCTTGCAGGTTTAATTCTAGCTGTAATATTGGCAAAATTCATTACAAAAGGTTTAGATAACTTGATTCGTGGTATTCAAGTCATTGAAAAAGGTGACTTAAGTCATAGAATTCAAGAAACCTCAAACGACGAAATCGGTCATCTGGCTCATAGTTTTAACTCGATGCTTACAACTCTCGAAGCTAATAACAGAGCTCTTGACAGAAAGATTTTCGAAATAGAAACACTATTTAAAGCCAGTCAGGCAATGAATTTCCAAAGTGATACAGATAAATTAATCAAACAAATTCTGGAAATGGCAGGCACAGCAATACAGTCAGAACGTTGTTCAATAATGCTTCAGACTGGTGCTGGAACCGATGAATTAGAAACCAAGATTGTCTACAGCATGAAAGACAGCCAGACAATTCAACCGGCTTCTACTGTTAAAATTAGAATTGGTGAAGGTGTTGCCGGTACAGTTTTAAAAACTGGTAAGAGTATAATTGTTAATGAAGGTCACAAAGACCCATTGTTCAAGAGCTATGAATCTAGTTCATCATACGAAAAAGCAATTAATGCCTTGATTTCTGTTCCTCTTAAAATAAAAGACAGAGTAACAGGTGTTATAAATGGTGTTAATAAAATTAATGGTGAAGCATTCAACGATGAAGACCAGAGATTGTTAGAAGCATTAGCTCAGCAGGCAGCAATGGCCGTTGAACATGCTAGACTCTATGAATTAGCAATTACAGATGGTTTAACTAAGTTATTCATTCACAGATACTTCCAGGCAAGACTTGAAGAAGAACTTGTAAGAGCCAAACGTTACCATACCTGTTGTTCTTTAATATTATTCGATATTGACCACTTCAAGAAGTTCAACGATACTTATGGTCACCAGCAAGGCGATATAGTTCTTATTGAAGTTGCAAAGATAATCAAGCAAACAGTTCGTGAAACAATCGATATTCCTGCTCGTTACGGCGGCGAAGAATTTGCGATTATTCTTCCTGAAACTGATGCAAACGGAGCTTTGCTTGTTGCAGAACGTTTGAGAAAGAATGTTGAAGCCTATGATTTCCCAGGTCAGGAAAAAGCATTAAAAGTTACAATTTCTCTTGGTGTTGCTTCATTCCCAGATCATGCTAGTATAAAGAGTGTTCTCATTAAGAAATCTGACTTAGCATTGTATAAATGTAAGGGCATGGGTAGAAACTGCTGTAAGATTTGGGACGAAACCTGTACAGAGTGCGAAAAAGAATAAATGTCATTTTTTACCGATTCTCCTATCACATCATGGATAGGTAATCCCTCTGCACCTTTTGATAGCTCTGCACAAAACCCAGTTAAAGGAAGCAAACTAGAGGGCATAATAAAACCCATAAAAATAGGTAATGTACAGCTTCCAAACAATCTTGTTCTAGCTCCAATGGCTGGAGTAACCGATGGTTCTTTCAGGCAGTTGTGTGCCCGATTGGGTGCTGGTTACTCAGTTTCAGAATTAGCTAGTTGCAAAGCTCTTCAGATGAGAAGTTCCCAAACTATAGAAATGATTAAGTTTGATGGGAACACAGGTCCTTATGCAGTTCAGATTTTTGGTGCTGACCCAGATTTAATGGCTGAAGCAGCTTCATTTGTAGAATCTTTAAAAATCTGCGATATCATAGATATAAATATGGGTTGCCCAGTATCAAAGGTTGTTAAGACAGGCGCAGGTTCTGCCTTGATGAAAACCCCAGATTTAGCAGCAAATATCATTAAAAGTGTTTCCAAAGCAGTTAGTTTGCCTGTAACCTGCAAATTCAGAAGTGGTTGGACAGAAAATTCCATAAATGTGAAAGAATTTGCTCATGCGGTTATTGAAGCAGGAGCAAAAGCCATAACTGTTCATGCAAGAACCAGACAGGCAATGTACACAGGTTCAGCCAACTGGAAGTATTTAGAAGGAATAAAAGAAATAAGCGGTCCCATACCATTTATAGCCAATGGTGATATATGCTCAGAAGATAATGTTATTGAACTTTATGAGAGAACTGGCTGTGATGGCTTTATGATAGGTCGAGGCTGCGTTGGCAAACCCTGGCTTTATGCTCAGCTTTTAGGTCATACTGAATTATTACAGGAAAACTTTAGATTTCCTATATTTAAACATCATTTAACAGACATGTTAATGGAACATGGTTCAACTGCAGTTCCTTTATTCAGGGTTCATTTATTCGGCTATCTTAAAAATCATCCACACTCTGCTTCATTACGTCGAAGCCTCTGCATGGAAAGAAATCCTAATGTGGTTTTACAAGCAGGGAAAGATTTTTTTGATAGAGCCAACCCCATTGACAGAGAAGCTTAAGAATGGTAAATTAAAACAAATTTGTTTGATATTGGTTATTTATGTCAAATGTAGATAAAATTCAATTCCTTAGACAGGTTGACCTATTCAGAAGCTTATCAGAAAAAGCTTTGTTTGAATTGGCTGCAATTACAATAGAACAGACTTATCCCCCTAAAACAATTATATTTAAAGAAGGAGATAAGGGTGATGCTCTTTACATTGTAAAAAGCGGTAAAATCAATATTCTTAAAAGAAATAGTCAGGGAATTGATTCAGTTTTAGTATCTCTTGGAAAAGGCGCTGTTGTAGGCGATATGGCAATCATTGACGAACAGCCCAGATCTGCCACTCTTGCATCAGTTCAAGAAACAATATTCCTAATTATAACCAAAGATGACTTCAGAACATTGTTAGGTACTGTTCCAGAAATCTCTTTTCAGATTCTAAAACTGACAACAGAAAGATTAAGAGCTACAAATGCGCACTTAAAAGAATTAGAAGCATCTACCAATCAGATGGAAGACGTTATCAGAGTTATTACTAACATAGCTAGAAAGAGTAATTTATTATCTCTTAACGCTTCAATTGAAGCAGCCCGTGTTGGTGAAGCCGGTAAAGCATTTTCTGTTGTTGCAGCCGAAATGAAACGTCTTGCAGAAGATTCAGCACAGGAAGCAAGTAAAATAGACTCATTGCTACAAGCCTTGCAGTCTAAGACTAAAGCTATTGCCAATATGAAATAAAATATAATATAATTTACTGAAAAGTAAGAATGGTCATCAGAGTAATTGTTATCAAATAAATAAAAAACAACAAAAGAGAGCAGGGAGATTAAAATGTCTCAGTACAAATCACAAATCCAAAATATGTTCTTGTCTCAAGCAAGAAAAAAGCACCAGAAAATAGAATTAGTCCTTGAAACAGGAACAGTTTTACGTGGAAAACTTAAAGCCTATGATCAATTTTCTGTAACTTTAGGTTTTAAAGACCAATCAGAAGTTATATATAAATCTTCTATAATATATATGACTATTCTTCCTCCTCTTCACACTCCTGGTTTCGGAAGAAAACCAAGATATGGTTCTAGAGAAGATGGTTACAGAAATGACGACGGATACAGAAGAAATTACGATTACGAAGATGATGATAGTGATGAATTAGATTATGAAGAAAACACAAGAGCTCTGAATAGTTATCGTAAATTAGGCGACGATACTGATAATTATAAAATAGACAACTATTACCGCGATGATAACGATGGTTATAGAAGAGATAATTATCACAGAGATAACGATGGTTATAGAAGAGATAACAACTACCGCAGAGATAATGACGGTTACAGAAGAGACAACTATCGTAAAGATAATGACAGTTATAGAAGAGATGGTTACCGCAGAGATAACGATGGTTATAGAAAAGATAACGGTTATCATAGAAGCGATAATGATGGCTATAAACGCAATTACAATAAAGACGATAATGGTAATCGCTCAGATGGTTATCAAAAGCCATATTACAGACGCAAAGACGAAGATTACGATAGCAAGCCTATGAATCAAAGAAGACCCTATAATAGAAGAGATGATGACGATGATGATCCACCGCCACCAAGAAAAGTCATAGTAAAACGTTATTGATAGCAAAAAAAAAAAAGCCTGATTTAAATCAGGCTCTTTTTTTGCTTTGCTAAATATGTATTACTCTATTATTATTTCAGGAGGTGCACTTAAGTCTGGTGCTTCTTTATTCGCCTTCTGAACTGCATGAATAGAGACTTGATGAGCTGCATCACATAATTCACCAAGAGTTATTTCTTCATTAACTCCAAAATGCTCATTAGAAGCTGCAATTTTTATATTATAACTTCTTAAAGCAGATGAAGGAGCTTCCATAATATTAAATCTAGGAATATCGTTATATGATGAGCCTTTGGTAAAATCTTTATATTTTAGTTCAAACAAATCAGATAAATAAGCAAAAAACATCAACGCGGAATTTCCTCTTGTTGCATTGTCAGATGCTTTTATTGAACGTTCCTGCTCTAAATAGCTTTCTGCATTTTCCAAAGGATATTTCTTTTTATTTGTTCGATAAGCTATATTGTTAAGATTCTTAATCATGATATTTATAACTGCATTTAATTCATTAAAAGAAGCAGTCTTATTTTTATCTTTATCACGGCAGATTTCTTCTAAATCAGCATCAAGGGATTTTATTATAGTAGAATTCAAAACAGATTCGTCGTAACTTACAGGAACAACAGCTTCTTCTTGGGGTAGAGCTTCTGGGGCATAATACTTCATACCCATAGAGCTGAAAGCAAATAAAGCCAATAATGTTCCAAAAGATATTCCAGCAAAGAATCTCTTTATTTTTATCTGTTGGAAAGGATTAAAAAAGGTATTTAATAGTTTTCTATACCTTACAGAAAAAGTAGTTCCTCTGCCACAGCCACCACAATACTTAGCACTAGGAATATTAAGGTGTCCGCAGTGGTGACAAGTTACTTTTACCTGATAGCCACAAATAGAACAATGACCATTACGACTTAAAAGATTATCGCATCTAGGACAAAATGTCTGCCTCATAAAAGTTACCTTTGAATATAATTATATTCTTTATATCGGCAGAAATAATCTCATATTTTAAAGAGTTTATTTTTCGATGCAACCTTTAGCGATAATCTGTATCAAAAATTACGCCAGAGTTAGTTTTAGCAGGAGTTGTTCCCTGGGGTATAAATATTCCAGGTTCTCTAATACCGCTAGAAGTATTCGCTGGTGTAGTTGTTGTTCTTTGTATCCAATTCCCTGCAGAAGGCTGAGCTGAAGTCTGAGGTCTAAGGCTTGCTCCCTGCTGATAGTTGGCACTAAAGAAATCCGATGCACTTACAAAACCATTATCAGATTCGCTTGCTTCAGTATTTTCATCAACAGGACGAGTTAAAGCATTATTTCTAGATACAAATTTATAATGTTCACATTTTACCAAGGGTTGTGATTCTATCGGGAAAACCTGAGTAACTATTTCGTTCTTGGGGCATGAACTAGAAGCAAGTTTACCTGATGTAATGCAGACTTTACAACGAACTCCGCCATCTGGAACAGGAAATTCAGACTTAGGATATTTTGTTAAAGCCTTTTCCATAAAATCATGCCATACAGGAGCACAAACATTACCGCCTGCCATACCTTTACCAAGAGATTTTGGCATATCGTAACCAAACTGAACAATTGTTACCAAATTTGGAGAAATACCATTGAACCAAGCATCTATGTAATCGTTTGTGGTTCCTGTTTTCCCACCACAGGTCCAACCTGGAACCTTAGCTCTGTAACCAGTACCTTTTTCCAATGCATTTTTCAGAAGGTCACACATCATTGCAGCATTTATGGATTTCATTACTTCTTGAGCTTTTGGTGTATTTTCTTCAAGAACATTGTCATCTCTATCACATATTTTAGTAATAGCTATAGGCTGACAGTAAATTCCCATATTGGCAAAAATACCGTAAGCAGATGCCATTTCAAGAGGAGTAAACTGACCAGAACCAAGAGCCAGAGAAAGGTTAGGTTCCATTTGAGAAGTTACACCCATTTTCTTAGCCATCTTAATAACTTTGGCAGGTGTAAGTTTGTCTATAAGCTTAACAGCGGGAACGTTATAACTTTTTGCCAAAGCTCTCATAAGAGTTACATAGCCATGGAACTTATGGTCAGAGTTTCTCGGTGCCCATACTTGTTTTGTCCAAGGATTTGTATATGATATGTATTCATCTAGAATTGTATCATTTGGCAAATAACCGTTTTCAAGAGCAGTAGCATAAACGAAAGGTTTAAATGAAGAACCTGGCTGACGATATGCCTGAGTAACTCGGTTAAATTGAGATTTACTGAAATCACGGCCGCCATACATAGCTAAGATGTGCCCATTCTTTGGGTCTAAGCAAACAAGTGATCCATTCAAATCTGGTTCTTTATCGATAGGATTCTGAACAAAAATTGCAGCAGAAGCCATAGCCTGTTCTGCATATTCCTGCAATTCCATATCTATGGTTGTATAAACTTTGAGGCCTCCGTTGTAAACAACGTTAGCACCATATTTATCAAGAAGTCTGTCTCTAACATAAGTAGTAAAATAAGGAGCTTTTATTTCTTCCTCTTTCATTGGACAAATAACAGGTTCTTCTTTTTTGGCTTCATCATATTGAGCAGGAGTAATAAAACCTAATTCGACCATTTTAGAGAGCACAAGACCACGACGTTCTTTATTGGCTTTAGGATGTCTTACTGGTTCATATTGAGTAGGGCTCTTAGGAATGCTAGCAAGCATAGCACATTCGCATATTGTCATATCTTTGGGATTCTTTTTCCCGAAATATATTTCTGATGCAGCTGCTAACCCATAAGCCCCGTGACCGAAATAAATTTCATTGAGGTAAAGAGTTAGAATTTCATCTTTTGAGTATTTTCTTTCAAGCTGAAAAGCCATCATAGCTTCAATAGCTTTACGCTTAAAGGTTTTTTCACTGGTTAAAAATGCATTCTTTACTAACTGCTGTGTAAGAGTTGAAGCCCCTTGCTTAACTTTTCCTGCTTTAATGTTGCTAAGCATTGCACGGGTAATACCAAGGATGTCAATGCCATAATGCTGGTAAAAACGTTCGTCTTCGATAGCAACAATAGCATGCTTCATGTTATCAGGTATTTCTTGGCTAGAAAGAATCTTAGTTCGGTTTTCTTCTGCATGAAGCTTTGCCAACACCTTACCATTACGGTCGTAAACCTGAGTTGTAAGATTTGGTCTATATGAACTGTCAGAAATAATAGGAATCTTTTCAGAGAAACCCTTAACAATTCCTATTACTGCTCCAGTAATAATAATTATAGCAATAACACTGAAAACGAATCCCAGTTTAAAGAAGAACCATAACCAGCCAATTACCTTCTGGGTAATGGTCTCGGACTCATCTTCTTCCTCGTCTTCATCTTCTTCGTTGAGGTCTTCTTCTAATTCATCCGGTTCATTACCGTCATCGAAAAGCATGCCTTACCACCCTTAAATCAATTTGAAACATTTTACTAAATTATTAGTCATTTGTACATATCGGAATAATATTTATTTAAAATGAAATATTTTTTTCTCCCATCTCACTGCAACCCTATACACCCTATCCATTAACAGGGCAAATGCAAACTTTTTTAGCTATTAATCAGTATTTATTTGTTTTTAGCCTACCCATTGTCATAAACGTATAGCTTTCAGGGCTAAAGCCCATACGCTATACGTTTTATGACAAATGTGTAGGCAATTAGCACAGAAAGCCTTATCAATAAAAGAAAAAATTTGCGTTTGCCCCCTATACCATAAAATAATTGATTGCCGTAACAATGACATTGTTGTATATTGGAGTCTCTAAAAAATCATTCTTTCAAGGAGTTCTTATATGCCCAAAATTATACTTACTGGCGACAGACCAACAGGGAAACTTCATATAGGGCATTATGTCGGTTCTCTCAGACCCAGAGTCCAGCTTCAGAATTCTGGGGAATTTGATAAAATACTTATAATGATTGCTGATGCTCAGGCACTTACAGACAATGCTGACCACCCTGAAAAAGTCAGACAGAATATTATAGAAGTTGCATTAGATTACTTATCTGTAGGCTTAGATCCTAAGAAATCTACAATATTTATTCAGTCACAGATTTCTGAACTTACCGAACTAAGTTTTTATTATATGAATCTTGTTACAGTAAGCAGAGTTCAAAGAAATCCTACTGTTAAAGCCGAAATACAGATGCGCAATTTCGAAGCAAGCATACCAGTTGGTTTCTTCACCTACCCTATCAGCCAGGCTTCTGATATCACAGCTTTCAAAGCTACTGATGTTCCAGTCGGTGAAGACCAGAAACCAATGCTTGAACAGACTAGCGAAATAGTCCATAAATTCAATTCTATTTATGGCGATGTTCTTGTAGACCCCAATATCATTCTTCCTAAGAATGATGCTTGTTTGAGACTACCGGGCACTGACGGCAAAGCCAAAATGAGCAAGTCTCTCGGCAACTGCATTTATCTAAGTGATCCGGAATCAGAAATCAAAGCTAAAGTTATGAGCATGTTTACTGACCCCAATCATTTAAAAGTTTCTGACCCAGGTAATATTGAAGGTAATACAGTATTTACATACCTAGACGCATTCTGTAATGACGAACACTTTGTTAAATATTTACCTGAATACAAAAATCTTGATGAATTAAAAGCTCATTATCAGCGCGGTGGTTTGGGTGACATGAAGGTTAAGAAGTTCCTTAATGCTATTCTTCAAGCTGAATTAGAACCAATCAGAAATAGACGCAAAGAATATGAAAACAACATAGACTTTGTTTATAATGTTCTAAAAGAAGGCTGTGATAAAGCTAGAGAAATAGCTTCACAGACTTTAAAAGAAGTTAAAGCAGCTATGAAGCTTGATTATTTTGATACTGAAGAATTCTTAAAAGAACTTCACACAAGATTTAAATAAATTAAAAAAAAGGGGGCTTGTTAAGCCCCCCTTTTTTTATATATTTATTAATAGAGTTACATATAATAAAACTATTTATCAGAAGGAAAATATGAATAAAAATATAATTAAAATATTTATATTAGTAATTTTAACCGCATCTTTAACAGGCTGCGGTAAAACAACCTCTGAAAAAAGTTATTGGGACTCATTTAAAAGATCTTTCAAAGACAGTGCATATGAGCTAAGCGACGATGCTGATATAGAATACGCCCTTTTCAGCAATAATTGGATGGTCAGAGCAGAACAAAATTCAAGATTAGCAGAATTATTGAAAAGAATGATTCACAAAAAGCAGAATGATGTTCAAATTGAGGTATTAGAAGGATATTACACCTTTAACTATGAACATAACGGTCATAGAAGTTATTATCTTGATATAGCCGCCTATTGCAAGATAAATGGCGAATATAGATGGCTGTTCATAGACTGTGGGCAAGCCTATGTTGATTCAAAACATTTACACCTTGATAAAAAATGGTATCTTAGTCTTCAAGATGCAGATAAGAATGATGTTGAGGAACCCTGGGCCTGGTGTTACTATGATAAAGGTGAAATAGAAGATAGTTTTTGGAAGCCTTACTTTACATATTGTTCAGAAAATTATATGTATATGGAAAATGGGGTTTATTTGAAGAGTTATTAAGCAAATGGAAGACTTAGTTATTAATGATAAAATCATCATTCCTGAAGAACAGATGACTATTAGTGCAGTTAGGTCATCGGGTCCTGGCGGTCAAAATGTCAACAAGGTTTCAACCTGTATTGAATTGCGTTTTAATCCGAAAAACTGCTCTCAACTAACAGAAACAGTTATAAATAAACTGCTGACAGTCAACAAGAACAAACTTGATTCGGAAGACTGTTTAATAATAACAAGTCAGAAATACAGAGAACAGTATAGGAATATAGAAGATGCCAGAGAAAAGCTTCGCAATATGATTTTGGAAGCATTAAAAGTCAAAAAGAAAAGACGACCTACAAAACCAACAAAGGCTTCTATAGAAGAAAGAATGGCATCTAAGAAAATTCAAAGTCAAAAGAAAGCAAGCCGAAGCAAAAAATACGATGATTAAATATTGCTTTCGTAGGGGTAGCAAACAGTTATAACTTTAGGGATTTCTGTATCTTTGACTATTACTTTTATATCATCACCATTGTAGCGTTCACCAACAATAGCAAGCTTTTCACCGCCACGTTCTGACCATTTATCTACAACTCTGCCATTCATCAATGCATCTTCAACCTGTTTAATAAAGATATCTCTGGCTATCATCTGGTCGTAGGCGTGTTTAGTCATTTCGTAGTCGCCATTTGCCACAAGTTTTGCTATTCGTCTGCGTCCCATTTTTTCCCTCTTTTTTTCTCTATATATTTAAATTCTAACTTTTATTTTACATATAGTAAATGAAAAATCATGGCAAAGGTAAACTTTTTTTGACGTCTACACATTGTCATAATTGTATTAAGGCGAAAGTAAACATTTTGACGTCTACACATTGTCATAAACGTATAGCTTTCAGGGCTAAAGCCCATACGCTATACTTTTTATGACAAATGTGTAGACTTATAAAATTAAGTATGTTCAGCCTATCCATTGTCATAATCATATAGCTTTCAGAGCTAAAGCCCATACATTATACTTTTTATGACAAGTGTGTAGACTATTAATTATATATAGATCTGTAGCTAATTTGTCCTAGTATAGTTGAACGTATAAAATATACTGTATATAATAAAGGCTATGAAGATTAAAACTCAAATAGAAAACGCAGATATAGAGCAGGTTAAAGAATACTTATCAAAAAAAGATAAGTACATGGCAAAGTTTCTAAAAATAGCCCCGGAATTTAATCTCAAAATAAACTCTTTAACTTCAGTCTATCATTCTCTTATTGAATCTATAATATCCCAGCAATTAAGCGGCAAAGCTGCAAGCACAATATTCATGAGACTATGCAATCTATTCAATTCAAAACAGATTCTTCCATTAGATATAATAAGAAGTGATGATGATGAGCTTAGAAGCGTCGGTATTTCCCGACCAAAGATTGCAGCTATACGAGATTTAACTGATTTTGAACTAAGCGGCAAACTACCTGATTTAAAAAAGCTTCATAAAATGAAGAATGAGGAAATAATAGAAAACTTAACTCAGGTTAAAGGAATAGGCCGATGGACAGTCGAAATGCTGCTTATATTCAGACTTGGTAGAATAGATGTTTTTTCCAGCAAAGATCTAGGATTAAGAAAAGGTTTTGCTGTAATAAAAGGCACCTACCCTAACCTTCCTAAAATAGAAGAAATAGAGCAATATGCTGAAAAATATTGGAAGCCATATCGCTCTATTGCTTCATGGTATCTTTGGAGAGCCTGTGAAGGATAAAAAAGCGGATAGTTGCTTGCTCAACCTTCAGGAGTGGTAAATATCCATTGAGACAGAAGGATTTCACCATTCTGGGTCTTTTCCAAGAAAAGCAAACCGCTTATTGGCTCGAATGCAACGTCTCTGTTACAAACTTTTTGAGGACCCTTTATCTTCCAAAACATTCTGCCATTATTTCCAATAAGGGCTAATGTTCTTGAATTGTCTTCTGTTGAAGAAACCAGTAATTCGCCATCTATTCCATTGGGACCTAATTCAAGATTAGTCGGCTCAAAATATTCACTAAATGTGTATTTAATGCCATTCTTTTTACCAGCATAATCATAAAGATTAGCTTCCCAGCGTTTTTCAGCATTTTTATTCATAGACCAGAATAAACCATTATCTACTGGCACTGTCGTATAAACTTCAGGCAAAGTTACAGGAGCTGATTCATTTTTAGACAAGAAATAAGCATTGTTTCCACCAGAAAGAATAACACCCTTATCACAGGCTTCAATTCTACAGGAATCATAAGGTCCTTTAGACCATTTTGGGAAAGCATGACCGCCAATCATGCCCTGTTCATCCAGATATATGATTTTACCAACAACAACATCATAATCTATTATTTTAGTTGATGTATTAAGCTTATGATTCTTTATATTACCATTGGTTAAATCAACAGTGATATATTTCCCATTAGAAGCCAAAATGAATGCCAAATTCTTATAGACACGAATTCCTACAAGATTTGAAGAGATTTCTAAAGGTATTTTTGCTATATTTTTGGTTTTTATCTCCATTGAAGCAAAATTAGAAGAAACGCCTTTGGCTTTACTCCATTCTAAGGGTTTAACAATAAATTTTGTTTTTGGAGCTGTTTCAAAATTTGCTTCTGCCTGGAATACTTTGTTTCCTGCAACTTGAATATAGCGATTCATTGAAGTAGGAGGAACATACTGTAATTTTTCCAGAACTTCACCACATTTACTAACTTTTAGAAGGTCTAATACTCCTTTATAACCATCTTCTGGTATCATAGAAAGAATAAGAGAGCCGTCATCTGTCAAAGAGTTAATTTTCAAATTAGTATTATTAATGAAGCCTAAGTGTGTACTATTAAGCAACTGACCTTTTGAAGAATAAACCCTATGGAAATAACCTACATTTTCACAATAATTAATCAAATGTAGATTTGCATATTTATCAACAACAAAACCAGTTGATTGCCAGTAGTATTCTCTTAAAAATGAACCTGTTGAAGTAAAGACTGACAATTTACTTCTTCCTATATCTCCAACATAAAGTCTACCGCCAGCATCAACTTCAATCTGATTGACCTGTATAATTTTACCGGGTTCGTTTCCTGCCCCACCTACCTGAGCTAAAACCTTACCATCAGCAATGGATATCTTGCGGATAGTGTTATCTGCAGCATTTGCTATCCAAACAGATTCAGGATTATTCAAATCATTACCGACTAATGCAAAGTCTTCTAACAACTTAAACCCTTCAAGACCTGGAACAACAACGGTTTTAACCAGATTTCCCTTTTCATCAAAGCAACTGAGTTTTCCGGCTATTGAATCTAAAACCCATAAATTATTATTTATGACTCTGAAAGAGAGAGGTCCATAAGGAATATCTTCTGCAAACTTGGGGGTATTATTACTATTATAAAAAGCTACCTTGCCTTTTTCATTTCCATAATCAAGATTCCATGTCTGAGCCTGACAGCTAGCAGATGCCAAGCTCAGCATAGTTGCAACACAAAGAAGAGAAATAGATTTCATTTAAGACCTCAAATTATACTTTTCTAAGAACTCTGGAAATAGGAGCACCATTAATATCAGAAATACGTGGTGTTCTTAAAGAAGAAGAATTATTCATTGCTTTATAAGTATTACCTTCTTTAAGAATAATACCTATGTGAGTATCTTCGTCTTTAATTCCGTCACCAGTATAATCGTAGGTTTTCCATGTAATAACGTCGCCTTCCTGATAAGGTGGAGGAGTTACTTCAACCCAGCCTTTTTCTTTTAGTTTTCTAACACTTGTTCTACAATCCAAATAAACAGCATCGAGAGCACCTGCATTTTTAAGAGCAGTAGTTGCAACCTTAGCGCAAGCAAGATTACCATAGTCAACATCTGCAGTTCTGAAAGCAGTGCTGCCTACCAAAGCTCTAGCCTGAGCAACAATATTCTGTTGCAAAGTTCCATTATTTGCAGCAACAGCATTGCCTGTATCTGCATTTGAATTTGAACCGGAACTAGTATTTGTATTAGAAGTCATTGATGCATATGATGCACTTAATTGTGCAGAAGGCGCATCTATATATTTCTTAGAAACAAAAGCTTCGTTTCCATTTACCTTTATTTTATACCAGTCACCAACTTCTCCAAGAATGTAAACCTGGTCGCCACCATTTAGCTTTGAAATTACATCGCCAGATGGAGTTCTGTAAATATTCAAGCCGTTACTGTTATTAACAACTCCGTATCTGATAGCAGTCTGACCTTGGTGATCAGGAGTAGTTACCCAGTTATGATGGATATAACATACTTTGCCATTATAATTAATTTTATACCAATCACCTAATTCGCCAATTATAGAAACCTTATCACCATTATGATAGGTACCCATAACATCGCCCCATGGGCATGAACGAATATTAAGAGCAGATGCGGTTATTATACCATTAACGGGCTTATCATAATCCTTGGTACCCCCGTTGGTATTGTTGGTATCATTACTATTGCTAGTTGAAGAAGATTCTGAAACTTGAATATCAGCAGTTTCTAAAGAGCTGGTCTTGTTTTCTACATTCACTGAACCAGAATCATCGAAAGGAGTATAAGCCCAAATTGGTGCAGCTATTAGTGCAGCAACCAATATTAGTAATAATGAAATATAATTCTTCTTCATTATATTCCCCCTTAAATATATATATTTAATAATACCATAAAAAAAATCAAAAGTTTAACCATATTTACGCCTATAAATTAGTTAAAAAGATTGATTACCTTTTAAAATTTGTGTATATTTTTTGAAAAAGTTGCCTCTTTTGGGGAGTAAAAATGATAAATTTAAAAAAATTTTCGTTTTTCAGTACATTACCTACACGAGAATTAGAAAAATTAAATAAACACTGCCGATTTCAGCAATATACCTCAGGAACTACTATTCTTATCGAAAAAGAAGAAATAAAAGATCTTATTTTTGTAGTAGAAGGTCAGCTTTCTGTTTTAAAGAATTACGGTGGCGAAAAGAAGATATTATTTAATCTAGACCCAGGTGATGTATACGGAGAAGTTGAAATACTCAATGGGACAAAAGCTCTCTCAACAATAATAGGTTACCAGGAAGTTCAGTTGATGTTCATTCCTAAGGAAATCTATCTGAGATTAATAGGTCTATACCAAGGTTTTGCCAAAGAATCAAGAGACCTTTATACAAGAAGAGCAAATTTATTGTTGGAAGAAACCGAAGATAAGGGGCAGCCAGCCAGAGTTATAACTTTCTTTAATGTAAAAGGCGGTGCAGGTAAATCAGTTATATCTTCAAATGTTGCCTGTATGCTTGCTAGATTTTGGAAAAAGCGTGTAGTTTTAATAGACTTAAATCTTGCATTTGGTGACCAAGCCATTCTTTTGGGTTTAACCTGCGAAAAAAACATTCATAAATTAGTCAGTAAAAAATCATTAAAACTCTCCCATATCGAAGAACAATTAACTCTGCATCAGCCTTCGGGTTTAAAAGTCCTACTACCTCCTCCTTCACCTGAACTGGCAGAAACAATTCGTCCACAACTAGTTGAACGTATTATAGATCTACTTAAGCCTCATTATGACTTTATCATTATCGATACACATAATCAGATAACAGATATGGAATTAAAGATATTAGACTTGAGTAATCTTATTATGCTGGTTATGACAATGGAATTAACATTTATAAAGAATACAAAGGTTCTTTTAGATCTATTCCAGAGATTGCAAATTCCAAGAGAAAAAGTAAAAGTTATTCTAAACCGTGCATTCAAATCTTTAGGTTTGGAACCGGCAAAAGTAGAAAAATCACTTCGTTATGCAATAAGCTATTTTATTCCATCTGAAGGCGACATCGTTGTTCCCTCAGTAAATAAAGGAATGCCTTTTGTTCTTTCTAAGGGAAGCGATGGAAGTGGTATATTAGCATCTTTAAGACAACTTTGTTCTAGTATTGCCGGTGAAAATACTGATAATGGAACATGGAGCATGTTTGCTCTATTTAAAGAAGTATTTGGATTAGGTTAAAATTTTAAATATTGATATTAATAAAAAATATCTATAACCCAGCAAAAATAATTATTTGCTGGGTTTTTCATTATTATCATCTTCTTCGTCTTCTTCATCAATAAAAAGACCCAAGAATTTATGTAAAAAGCCTTGTTTTTTCTTAGAATTCTTTTTATGAACAATTTCGCCACTAAGCTGACCAGAAGATATTTCATCCAAGTCATTTTCTACAGATGCAATAACAACAGATACATTATCTTTACCACCGTGTTCTAAGGCTAACTGAATTAGTTTCTGAACACAGTCTTTAGGATTCATATTATCTCTAAGAACACCTGCAATCTGAGAAGCAGTAACTTCGCCATGGAGCCCATCTGAACAAAGAATAAATCTGTCACCAGATTTTAAAGGACCTGATGAAACGTCAACTTTAACAGTATCTTCGTGTCCAACATATCTGGTAATGGAATTCTTATAAGGGTGCGTGCTCTTTTCTTCTTCACTGATTAAACCGCGCTGGAAAAGCTCTTCAACATATGAATGGTCAACAGTCAGCTGTTGGAGCTGATTATCTCTATATCTATATATTCTGCTGTCTCCAACATAACCTAAGCAGTATTCTTTTTTACGAAAAGCTAATAAAACACAGGTGCAACCCATTCCGCTGGCTTCTGGCTTTTCTTTCTGCATCTTACGAACATTTGCATTAGCATCAGTAATAGCATTATTAACTATACGAGACAAAGCCATATCTGATTCTGCATTTTCAAAAGCAGCGTTAACGGAATCTTTAGCTATTTGCGAAGCAACTTCGCCGGCAGCAAGACCGCCCATACCGTCGGAAACCATTCCAAAAGCATGAGTATCAGAGGTTAGAAAAGCATCTTCATTGTGGTCACGAACCTTTCCAACATTTGTTTCACCATAAAATGAATATCGCATTTACCTCATCACTCCTTTCGCTTAAAGCTTATCATGCTTTGCTTTGATTTCTGCCTGTTCAGGATATAAGAACAATGACATATCAAGAAACTGCTTGGCTCTTTCTTTTTCGCCTAATTCAATATAATATTCTCCGTAAGCATTCAAAACATCTTTATTATTTGAATCCTTCATATATGCGTTATCAAGTTCCTGCTTGTAAGACTCTTTATTGCCTTGTTCCTTGAAGATATAACACAATAGACAATGTAAATTGGAAGTATCATTGCCATTAGCTATTAATTCTTGAATTTTAGTTTTTGCTTCATCAAGCTTATCGAAAGCCTTGCAAGCTTCTATATAATACTTTCCGTATCTTATATCATCACAATTATCAACAAAGAGGTCTGTTATTTCTTTGTAAACCTTAGAGACTTCTTCAAGAGCTTTGGCATGATTAGCCTGTTCTTTCTTGTTTTTACTGTTAGCTATTTTTGAAAGATTATGAACTTTTTCTTTGAAACTTTCTATAGTAGCTTTCAGCTTTGCCTGACCTTCTGAATCTATTTTTTTAAGTTTTACGGAAAGATTTAATTCTCCGCCAGCAGTGCCCTGACAAAGTTTATTTTCATCTTCGTAGCCATCATATTTGAACCAGATTAAATATTGCATTGGGGCGAGACTGATGTCTACCGGCGAAGTTCCAACCATTTCCTTGTTAATATAAACATTTGCGCCAGAAGGAGATGTTTCAAGCTTTAAGTGAACATTAGTCATTTTCCCATAAAGATAGAAAACACCTAGGAAAAATAATGAAGCTACAACAATAATCAACAGAGTTCGAACGAAACTGACTAATGCAACTGGTGGCTTAGCAACAAGTTTACGAGTAGTCATACCCGTATAATTTGTTGTTTCATCATACTCGTCACGACTGAAAGCCTCATCACCTGCTTCGGCATGAAGCTGACTCAAATCGAGAGAAGTTGTTCTTACACCAGTTTTGCTACTGTTGGATTCTTCTGGAACATCGTCAGCATTAGGATCTAATAGCTTATCCAATTCAGCCTTCATTTCGTTGCATGATTGGAAACGATGTTCACGTTCCTTTTCCATTGCTTTAAGAATAATATTATTCAAGCGTCTAGGAACTTCAGGATTCAGGTCTATTGGTGGAACAGGCTTTTCTTGAATATGTTTGAGAGCAACAGCATTTGCACTGTCAGCTATGAAGGGCAATCTATCGCAAACAAGCTGATAAAGAGTGACACCTAGAGAATAAATATCTGAACGATAGTCCAAGTCTCTTTTACCTAATGCCTGTTCGGGAGACATGTAGTCTGTAGAGCCAAGAGTTAGCCCTTCACCTGTTTTACTTGTGTTTTCAGCAGCTTTAGCAATACCAAAGTCAGTAAGTTTTACATTTCCATCAGCATCCATCATGAAGTTGCTAGGCTTAATATCACGATGAACAACGCCATGATCATGACAGAACTGTAAAGCGGATAGCGCACTATCCATTATTTTGACTATTTCTTCAAGGCTGAAACCATCAGTGGATTTCATCAGGTCTTCCAAAGACTTCCCTTCCAGATATTCCATGATGAAATATGGAGGTAAGCCTTCTTCCTGACATTTTTCCTTGGTAGCAATATCGATAATCTTAACGATATTAGGATGCTCACTGACGCTTTCCATGGTTCGAGCTTCGTCAAAGAATCTGGTAACTACATCTTGTTCTTCAACCCATTCACCAAGCAACAGCTTCACAGCAGCTTTTTTTTCTAATACTGTGTGCTGTGCCAGATAGACAGTTGCAAAACCACCGTCACCAAGCTTTCGAACAAGGGTATAATTCCCTGCTCGTTTCATAGAAAAGTCATCAGACACCTTAAGGTACCTCTATTACATTCCAAGAAGTGATTTTAATTTAGCAAAAATACCGCCGTCTTCTTGAACAACTACTTCTTCGCCAATCATAGTTCTTGCAAGATTTGCAATACCAACGGTTAAAGGAGAAGAACCCTTTTCAGCCATAAGCATTTCGCCACCATTTGATGTTAAAATTGCATCATCTGGAGCGTATGGCAATGTGACTATTTCTTTTTTCAAGAAGGCTTTAATTTCTTCTGCAGCAATAGAACCAGTTCTTCCAACTTTATTCATAATGAGTTTGAATTTTGAATCGGGGTATTTGAACTGATTCATAATTTCTATAACACGTCTTGCAGCAATCAGATGACCAATTTCTGGCTGACCTACAAGATAAATCATATTAGAAAGTTCCCAAGTATTGATGGTTATATCATCAATAACAGCCTGAAGGTCAACAAGAACAAAGTCATAATTAGCTTCCAAGCTCCAAAGAATGCTCTTAATATGGTTTGGATTAATTAATTCAGCCAATTCAGTTTTCTTAGGAGCAGCGAGATAATCAAAGTCGCCACCCTTATGAATGAACTTCTGAATATTTTCAGGAGTGATATCAGATTCGCCAATAGCTTCAATGATAGTCTGACCGCTTTTCCCCTTAAGGAATGTAAGAACATCACCGAATCTAAGGTCTAAGTCTACAACAACGACTTTTTTATCTGCTTTAGTTGCTAGATAATGAGCAAGATTGACTATAATTGTTGTAATACCAGTTCCGCCCTTGGGGCTGTAGAAAGAAACTATCTGAGATCCTTCTCTAGAGAGAGGTTTCAAAGTCTGCCATATATCACCAACAGCAGTATCTATGAAAATAAACTCATAAGTATCGAACTTGATTACATCTTTATGAGAAAGCAAATATGGTTCATTTGGAGGAAGTCTTTCACCATTGGCAAAAGTACCATTGGAACTTTCAGTATCGGTAAGAATACATCTGCCATCTTGAAGTTCTACTTTAGCATGACTACGAGAAACCATGCTGCTTGGCAACTGCAAGGACTTACCTTCTTCACGACCTATGGTAAAAGCTGCACCGGGTGTTAATTCAAATGTTTTTCCAAGAAATGGTGGTGTATTACCAACCAAGAATTTCTTTTTTGCTTCTTCGGGTATGACTACTCGTCTGTAAACGGTTTTGGCGCTATTATTTTCTTCGGTCATTATATATCTCCAAGTTAAACTTCAAGTAACAGCATTATATACAGAGTTAAATCATAGTGCAAGAATTATTTGTATAACAAAAAAAAAGCATAAAAAATTGTTAAGAAACAACAAGTTTCCGCCGATAGAGGGTATGGGATTTTCCCATCATAGGAGAGGTAAAATGCTAAAAGAACTGTCTGTAGCCGTTGTTTTGACACTAATATTTTCTATAGGTGTAGGAGTATTATTCGTTAGAACTATTATTGAAATGGTAGAATTACTATTTAACGGTGATTTAGAAGTAAAAGAAGCAAATAAAAAAGAAGAAGGTCTTAGAGCCTAAATTTTAGTTCTTCAATACGCCATGTATTGAACAATTAAACAAACGGCGACCGTTTTTATAGATAATAGAGTATTCCCCACCCCTTGGGCAAACAGGAATACTATCTAAGGCACCTATTTCAATTAGTTTTTCGCTATCAAACTTAGTTACTCTTTTTCCTAATTTTTTATCAGCATATAAAACAGCTAATATAAGTTTTCTCATTCTACCGAAGCATTTTATCTTAAAATCTTTTTCATGCTCTTCAACTTTCTTTAAAACCTTAGAATAGTTGTTTTGAGCTTTTCGATAGGTTTCATACAAAAGTGCATCTCTTTTTATATCTATTCTTATTGCGCCATCAGGAGACTTTTTATCTACTTCTTTATTATCTATTCTATCTATCAATTCAAGATATGACTGCTGGAAAGCCATGTGAACCCCTTGAAAATCTAAGGCTTCAAAGATATCCTCTTCATCTCCCACGTCTTCTATCTCATCAATTTCGTTAACAACCAAGGGCTTATAAGTTGTCATAGTTGTCCTGGTCTTTCTGTTTGACATAAACATAAAGACAATAGACAAAAAGGCTAGAAATACAAGAAAGAATCCTAGCCATAGCACATTCTGCTTAGAAAAAAGAGTTTGTTGTTTCATTTTACCGTTCTATCATCATAAACTGTTTACAATCTACTGTCAAACATTTGAGAGGATTAAGTAAAAACTTTATAAAAGAAATTTATAAAAATCTCTTTTAAACAAACTTTGACAGATTTTGACAACAAAAAAAACAGGTTTTCAAGAAAAATTATCTTAAAAACCTGTTTTTTTATTTTAGTTACTTATGTGAAACAACAAGGAACATTGGAACAGTAGCACGTTCAATCAGGAATACAGAGCTTTGTTTCTTTTCTCCATCCTTTAAGGCTTTTTCCAAATCAGCTTCATTATTAATATCACTGCCATTAACCTGAGTAATGATGTCGCCCTTGGTTAAACCTGCCTTGTCAGCAGAAGAATCTTCCTTAACTCCTGTAATAACCAGACCTACAGTGGTCTTTAATCCCATAGATTTGGCTAGTTCATCAGTAAGCTTTTGAACCTTGAGTCCCATTTTATCAGTCATGGCCAAAGATTTAGTTCTAGCTGGACTTGATTTAATTTCTGAAGAAGCAAGACCAAAAGTTGAAGGCATTTGTTCAAGTTTTATCTTTAATTCAACAGGTTTACCGTTTCTTAAAACCTGAGCTTTTATTTCTTCACCAACATTTTTAGAAAAAATAAACTTCTGAACATCTTCTGTTGTTTTCATTTCTTTGCCGTTAAAACTTCTAATGATATCCATTTTTCTGAAGCCAGCCTTAGAAGCAGGAGATTTTTCGGTAATATCCATAACAACAGCGCCATTCTTGTCTTTTAAACCATAATGTCCGCTAAGTTCATCAGTTACGCCAACCATAGAAATACCCAAATAAGGTCTGGAAACACTACCACCATCAGCAATCTGATTAGCAACCTTTACAGCTAAGTTTGAAGGAATAGCAAAACTAATGCCTGAACCAGGAGCAGTAAAAATAAGTGTGTTAATACCTATTACTCTACCCATTATATCTACAAGAGGACCACCAGAGTTACCAGGGTTGATGCTTGCATCAGTCTGAATAAAATCTTCTATTGCGGCTGCACCAAGTCCAGAACGTCCAACAGCACTAACTACCCCAACAGTAACGGTTTGTTCTAAACCTAAGGGACTACCGACTGCTATACACCACTGACCAGATTCAACTTCATCAGAGTTAGCAAAATTAGCAGCAGTTAATTTTTCATCTGGTTTAATTTTAATGACTGCGACATCTGTCTGTGGGTCCTGGCCGAGAACTTCAGCAGGATATTCCTTACCATTAAACAATTTAACAGTAATTTTAGATGCTTCTTTTACAACATGGTTATTTGTCAGAATTGTTCCATCTTCCTTAAAGATGATACCAGAGCCGCCACCAAGAACTTTTTGTTCTTTCTTTTCACCTCTTGGCATTCTGAAAAATTTTCTTAACAATTCTTCTGCTTCATCAGAATCATCATTCAAATCAAATCCAAAAGAATTTGCCTGAGTTGTTTTTTCAATTCTAATGTTTACAACACTCTGTTTCAACTGCTTTGCAACATTCACAAAAGCTTTCTGCATAGACATTGCAGCAGCCAACCCCTGCTGGTCATCTAAGGCATGAACTGGTGAAACAAATGAAAACAGCGACAAAGCTGTTACAAAGATTCCGATAGCTAATTTCCTCATAAACAATAAACCTCCTTTTGGTTTTTGTTGTTCTTTTTAAATTATTAGACAAACAAAAAATCAAAAGGTTCCAAGTTTTTTGTTTTAAATCAGAATTAGTTTTTTATTTTAACGGGGTTTTCTAATCTCAAATAATCTAACTATTTTAAGTAATCTGTGTAACTGGGAATCACAGAAACTAAAAGCTAACTTTGTGCCTGATTGAAAATCAACAGAAGTAACACCTTTATAAAAGCTTATATCTATTTTTTTCTCTTTAGTATTTGTTCTTTCTAGTATTTTTGCAATAACTTCGTCTGTAAAAACATTAAGTATTTTTTCTGGGTCTTCATCGGATAAAATCACATATTTTTCTTTAAACTCTTTGTTTTGAATAGCATATTTATCCTGATTCTTTACCTGTTTTATAGTTTTTATGTCTGAATATATCATTACAATAGATAAAATAAAAACAATTATTAATATAAACGCAAAGACAATAGTGATAACAGACTCAAAAGTAGACGTTACTCTCGTTAAATAACAGTATATCAAACCCCAAATTGAGGATATAATCAAAGATAAGGCACCTAAAATTCCAAATATTGAAGAACGTAAAGCAGATTTTCCCGTAGTTAAGTGAAAATCAGGGAAATCATCATTCTTTACTTTAAGATAGAGTTCTGACTTCCATTCAGCTTTTCTTCTTACACCTCCACGTCTATACTCTTCTGGACGATAATATTCTATAAAACAATAATCATATCCTTCTATGTTTCCAACAATAACGTTACAATTATCATAATCAGATTCATCATCAAGATTAAAGCGTTCTTTTACAGAGTCAATACCAACATAGTATTCAGCATTCATTCTTGCAGATATTACTTTCATTTCAGAAGTTCTATCTTTCATCATTTCAATGCGGCTAGGTCCAAATAATCCCATTGTAGTCTCCTTCACCAAGTAATAAAAAGAGCATTATTTTGCTGAAAATTTAAAGGATATGTCATTATTATCGTAGCCATTCTTTTCGTCTTTTTTGTTGTCAGACCCATAATTGTATAAAACATAACCATTTTCGGTGTTAAAAGAATAAGGCTTCCCAGTAAAGCGATTTAAAGGTAATTTTTCTCCAAACCATTTTTCTAATTCTTCAACACTAGAGGGCTCTTTTTGGTTTTCACAATAAAAAGCATTATAAGCTAATGAGATGGCTACCATCTCCATTTTAGCCAGTTTTTCCTCATATTTGCCTTTTATATGTGCAAAATTAGGAGCAGCCATAGACAAAATTTGATTAATAGTTATTCTTTTAATTGCTTCTATATCAATTTTTGTTCTGTCTATATCACCATTAACATTGTTCTGAAAATCCTCCATTTCCTTCATAATTTTTTCGTTTGCATCTTCAACTTTTTTTGAATATTTATCTAGCTCAGCTTTACACATATAGAAAGGCTTATCTATGAAAGTCTTAGGTTCGACATAAAACAAAGTTATCATTTCTTTCAGATAATCACTTTCAAGCATTATATCTACAAAAGCCTTTGTTTTTTCATCTTTTTTTCCAGATTCATATAAAGTAGAATAAACAGCTGCTTTTTCGAAATCCATGCAACTTGAGAAAGGATAATCTTTTTTAACTAATTCTAATAAATCCTTAGCTAAATATTTAGCTATTTTTGCAGATTTAACTCTAGGTTTTTCAACCCAGCGCAAAAGTTCATTTGAAGATATTCCAGACAGTGCAATAGCAATGCTTTTACAAATCATATTTCTACTTCCAGAATATGATTCTTCTAAATCTCTAGCAACATAATAACCTGCATAAGTAACGACTAAAGCAGCATTATCATTTTTATCTTCTTCCAATAACAATCTTACATATTGTGACCACCAGAAAACAGTGCTTCTCAATGTTTTAAAATTAGGAATAGGAGGTTTCTTAGCTAATTCCTCAAAGCTTGAAATGGTTACATTCTTTGGCTTTTTTGTTTCTTTCATGATTTGAGGACAAAAAACCTTAGCATAATCAATATAATTTTGAGGTTTATTATTTTTCGCGACTTCTAACAATTTCTCATCAGTATCATTTTCACTTCTGCCTATTTTAACTTTTCGAGAAATATATTCAGCAGTAAAACCCTTCATAAAAGAGGGTATACTATTATCATCTCTAGAAACATCTGTTATCTTTTTTACCAAATCAGCCTCTTCTTTAGTGACAAAGACTTCATTATCTGCAAAAAGAACAGTTCCGGTAAACATCAAGCCAAATAAAACAATTACTTTAAACAGGTTTATATTTTTCATTTGGATTCCTTTATCTCTTTACCTTACCAGGGAATTTCTTTTGGTTTTTAATTATTTCAAATTTAATTTTCACAAACATATATGCAACAAAAAACAAAGAAAGAACACTAGCTATCAAATATAAGGGGGTAATAGCCTGTATAGTAAAACCAAGTACAACCATAAAGAAATATATCGTGATTACAGCAATAGGTCTACCAAATAATGGGACTTTATCAATTATGTCCAGTATTCCCAAAATACTATTTTCCGCTTTAGCTAATGGGTCATCAAAAGAGGAGAAAAATTTTTCTATCTTGTACCATAATGTTTTTTCTAATTCTTCTCGTTCCTTAGAAGCTTTTAAATCTAACAAATATAAAGAACCGTGATTCCTACAACAAATATAACCATCTATAACTAAATTTCCTTCAGAAAAGTATTCACATTGTGGAGTAGGTTTTTTAGGCTCTTCTTTTAAATAACCTTCTTTCAATAACAAAGGCATGTCTAAAGAAGTCATCATAGGTTCATGATCCATAGAATACAATTCTACAGCCCCAAGAATTAGCCTTTGATTTGTGAAACACTGTCTTTCCAAAGGTCTATCATGAGGTTTTGGGGGACGTATAGCCAATGTAATAAAATTCAAAACACACAAACAAATCGCCAAACCAACAACATATACACGATAATAAACGTTTCCCAATTTAAATAATATTATCAACAAGACTATAATTGGTATTCTTACAAAAATAATATTTAAAAGGGCTAATAAATGCATGATATCATTCCTGCAGGTTATGTTATTAGTTTAACAAGAACTAGACTGCTACGCTCTGAACCGCATCAAATTTCAGTTTTCTTCAGTCGGCTTTCACAAGAAGCTCCCCTATAAGAGGTTGTCTGAAAACTAGAAATTTGATGAATAATCAGTATTTATTTGTTTGTAGCCTACCCATTGTCAAAAACGTATAGTTTTCAGGGCTAAAGCCCATACGCTATACTTTTTATGACAAATGTGTAGGCAATTAGCAATTTTAATTTGGACTTAAAAATTAGTTTTCGAACAACCTCTATATGAGAAGCTTCTTTAAAAAGTTTACTTAACAGAGCCGTTGCAGATACGTTTGCCTGACTTGCGGTCGAAGAGAAGAATACCATCACCGCCAATGTCGAAGCGAACTTTCTGACCAATTGCGAAAGCTGTGCTTCCGAAAACAACGCTGGTAAGCAGGAAGTTATCAAGTTTAAGCTTGAGAGTTGATTCCATACCAGTAGGCATAGCACCGTAAACTTCTGCTTCAAAAGCACCTTTTTCATTAATGTGGATGTATTCTGGTCTTACACCGATAAAGAAATCTTCGTTGGTGACTTCTTTCTTTTCTTCGGCGTGGTCTTCAACAGCCTTATCAATACGAGGTTTGAAGAGTTCATCCTTGTTCTGCTTGTCAATAACAACAACCTTGCTAGCTGCTTCGTCTCTTTCTTTGAACCATTTATCAAGAGATAATTTTTCATTAGATGAAGATTTATCTAAGGATAAAGATTCTTTTGGAGTGAAAGTTATTTTTTTGCCGTTAAGTATTTCTAAGGCTATAGAACCATCGCTGGCCTGTTTCCCTTTGGCTTCCATAAAGTTAATAGATGGATTACCAACAAAGTCTGCTGTAAAGGTGTTATTGGGCTTCAAATAAACATCTAATGGAGCGTCATACTGCTGCAGAACGCCATTGTTCATGAGACAAATCTTTGTAGCCAGAGTCATAGCTTCCATCTGATCGTGAGTAACGTAAACGAATGTAGCACCAGTAGTAACATGCAAGCGTTGTAATTCGTATCTCATGCCGAGTCTGAGCTTTGCGTCAAGGTTAGAAAGAGGTTCATCCATGAATAGAACTTTTGGCTTTGGAGCAAGAGTTCTTGCAATAGCAACTCTCTGTTGCTGACCACCTGAAAGTTCGGCTGGATAACGGTTCATGAACATTCCAATCTTAACGATTTTAGCAGAAGACTGAACAGCCATATCAATTTCTTCTTCTGTTAGGCATCTGACTTCCTTAAGAAGATTGCCGTTCTTAATGATTTCGAAATTCTTATTTAAGGTTTCACCATTCTTCTTATGGTCTTCCATAATGGCATCAAGCTTTTCTTCATATTCTTTAGCAAGCTTTTCACATTTTGAAGAAGCACTGCTGTCAGTTCCAATATCTAACTTGGTAATTTCTATTGCTGTCCAGTAGGTTATATCGTAGACATCAATAAGTTTACGCAGAATATCGTCGTAATGTTCCCCAACCAGAAGCTTTGGCAAACGCTGAGAGTCTTTCAGAACTCTGATTATATCAGTGCAAACCTTTGCTTTGTCATCTCTTAAAGGAAGTTCTTCCTTAATGTTTCTCAGACCAAAAGAAATGTTTTCGTAAACAGTCATGTTTGGCCAGAGAGCGTAGTTCTGGAACAAGAATCCAACTTTTCTCTTATTAGCTGGAACATTGATACCTGCTTCGCTATCGAAAACGACTTTATCGCCTATTGTAATTCGACCGCTGGTAGGAGTTTCAAGACCTGCAATCATACGAAGAGTAGTAGTCTTGCCACAGCCGGATGGGCCTAACAAAGTAATAAATGAGTTGTCAGGAATATATAAACTTAAATTATCTACAGAGTAGAATCTATCGAATTTTTTTGTAATATTTTCTAATTTAATTTCAGGCATTGTCTCTTGCTCCTATTCCGCTGTCTAAGCTAGCTCCAGTTATTTTATTAACCAATGTATTGAATACAAGAATTGTAACAATCAAAATCAGGTTGATTGCGCTTGAAAAAGCGTAAAGACCCATTTCATCAAAGTAATCTAAGGTTGTTGCCATAATGAAGCCCTGTGTACACAACAGCAGGAAGAGTGAAAGTTCTCTCAAGCATGTCATGAAAGGCAACATATAGCCATTAACTATTGTTGATTTCTGAATAGGAATAATTATATTCCAGAGTCGCTTTTTTCAAGGAA
>JAFPZP010000084.1 GCA_017417215.1 Candidatus Rifleibacteriota bacterium
GAAGATTTTTATTATATAACTTAAAAATATTTTAAACACAATAATTATATTATAAAACCTTCCAACCCTTCCAACCCTTCCTTCTCAAATCTTATATCTTAAATCTTATATCTTATATCTTATATCTCCGAAATATGGTATTATTCTCCCATGAACAGATTTCAACGAACAAAAATATTATTGGGTGACGAAGCTTTTGAAAAGCTACAACAGGCTCATGTAGCGGTTTTCGGTTTGGGCGGAGTAGGCAGTCATGTTGCTGAAAGCCTTGCACGTTCAGGTGTGGGTGAACTTACTATTGTTGATTTTGATAAAGTTAACCCGACCAATATCAACAGACAGAATATTGCCTTAGATTCTACTGTTGGAATGCCTAAAAGCCAGGCTATGGCTGAAAGAATCAAACTTATTAACCCTAATTGCAAACTTCATGTAATAGATAAATTCTATGAAGCTTCAAATTCAGACGAAATTATAACTGATGATTTTGATGCTGTAGTAGACGCAATAGATACCTTTAATTCAAAAATAAAGCTTCTTGTAGAATGCAAACATAAGAAAATTCCCATATTCTCTGCTATGGGTGCGGCCGGCAAAAAAGACCCATCATTAATCAGGGTGGGGGATATCTCTAAAACTACTGTTTGTCCATTAGCTAAGAAGGTTAGAAAAACTCTTCGCCAAATGAATATACATAAGGGCATTCCTGTGGTTTACTCTCTGGAAGACCCGATAGCGCCATTGTCTTACAAACTTTTCTCAAAAGATGAAGCTGAACTTAATCCAGGTTTGGAACGCATGATTATGGGGTCTATAAGCTATATTCCTGCAATTTTCGGTTTTACAATAGCTGGAATGGTCATTCAGAAGCTGATAAGCCAATAGATTGATATAGATAGTTTATTGCAGATAAGGCAATTCTAGGTTAAAAATAACTTTTTCTATTCAAAATAAGTCATTTGCCAAATGACCTAATCCCTTTAATTCCAAATTATAATAAGAATAATTAGAGTTTCTGCAATATTTACAAATAAAGGAGATATTAAATGTTAGGTGCAATTTTGGGTGATATAGTTGGTTCTAGATGGGAGTTTAATTCAATTAAAACTAAAGATTTCCCTTTTTTATCAGAAAAAAATTTTATTACTGACGATAGCATGATGACTTTAGCAATTGCCAAATCCTTTTTGGAATGTGAATCTGATTATTCTAATTTGAGCGAATTGGTTGTAAAAAATATGCAGTACATAGGAAGAAAATATCCTAATGGCGGTTACGGTGGAAGGTTCAATGTCTGGTTATATGAAGATAATCCTCAACCATACAATTCTTTCGGAAACGGCTCTGCTATGCGTGTAAGCCCTTGCGGAATAGTTGGCAAATCCATTGAAGAAGTAAAAAATTTATCAAAAAAGGTTACAGAAGTAACTCACAATCACCCCGAAGGAATTAAAGGGGCAGAAGCCACTGCTGTAGCAATATTCCTCGCAAAAAATGGTAAAAGCCAGCTTGAAATAAAAGATTATATAAATGAAATTTATTACCCAATGAACTTTACTATTGATGGCATCAGAGATGAATATCGCTTTAATGAAATTTGTCAGGATACGGTTCCCCAGGCAATAATGTCTTTTGTTGAAGCAAAAGATTTTGAAGACTGTATACGAAACTCTGTTTCTCTTGGTGGCGATGCTGACACTCTGGCAGCAATTGCCGGAAGTATCGCGGAATACCATTTCGGCATTCCAGAAGAATTGAGAAATCAAGCGATTAAATATTTACCACAAGAATTACTTCAAATATTGAACGATTTCGAGAATAAATATGGTTTTAAGATATAAGATGTAAGATTTAAGATATAAGTTTTTATTGTGGTTGGTTTTTGTTGTAATTATTGTAATTAAAGATTTAAGACTCAAGATTCATGTTATAATAATTCTTCTGTCTTCATCTATGGTCTTGTATCTCAATTCTCATTATTGTTTGGATTACAGCTTATAGCTTGAATCTTAAAGCTTATTCAATTGCCTAAAATATTGGATTATGCTAAACTTATAACTGAGGTGGGTTAGATGGGCATATATGTAAATCCAAATAACGATGGTTTTAAACAGTCTTTGAATTCCAAGATTTATGTTGATAAATCTGGAATGATTGAAATAACAAATTCTTTGCTTGATACACGACAGAATTGTATGTGCATAAGCAGACCCAGACGTTTTGGTAAGTCTATGGGAATTGATTTGTTAGTAGCATATTACAGCAAAGGTTGTGACTCAAAAGAACTCTTTTCCAACTTAAAAATTGCTCAGAATCCTGATTTTGAAAAACATCTGAATAAATACAATGTTATCTGGCTGAACCTTCCAAAATTTTATGAACCAGGCAGTAGTATTGATACTCTGCTGCCAACAATGATTAGTGAGTTAAAAGAAGAATTAAAAGAAGAGTTCTCACAAATATTAGAGAATACTAATAAACCTCTACAGCTTCTTTTATCTGATATTTATAAAAAGACCAATGAAAAATTTATAGTCTTGGTTGATGAATGGGATTTCATTTTTAGAGAATCTACGAATAGTAAAGTTCAAGAAGAGTATGTTAATTTTTTAAGAATTCTTTTTAAGGATAGTCCGTTCATAAAACTTGCTTATATTACTGGCATATTGCCTGTTAAAAAGTATAACACCCAGTCAGCATTGAATAATTTTGACGAGTATTCTATGGTTGTGCCAGACAAAATGGCTGAATACTTCGGATTTACAGAAGATGAAGTTAAAATATTGTGTACAACATTTGATCGTGATTTTAATGAAATAAAGGCTTGGTATGACGGTTATTTGATGCCTGGCAATGTACATCTGTATAACCCTCGTTCTGTTGTGAAAGCTATGGATGGAGGAATGCTACAGAGTTATTGGAATCAAACCTCCTCTTTTGAAGCATTGAGAATTCCTATTAATCTAAACTTAAATGGTATTAGAGAAACTGTTCTTGAATTGATGGGTGGAACTAGAGTTTCGATTAATGCTACTAGATTTGAAAATGATATAAATTCAATAAAAAGTCGAGATGAGGCTTTAACTTTACTGGTTCACTTAGGCTATCTCGGATATGACCAGGAAAACAGGGAAGTCTTTATTCCCAACCGAGAAATTAGAGGCGAATTTGATAATGCTTTAGAAGCCAGTGAATGGCAAGAAGTTATCAGAGCTTTAAATAATTCTGAAAAACTTTTAAAAGCTACTTGGAATTGCGATGAAAATGCTGTAGCTGAATATATAGAACAGGCTCATATGGATATTTCTTCTATTCTTGGCTACAACAACGAAGAAACTTTGAGAAGTATTGTGTCTATCGCTTATTATACAGCCATAAGATTTTATCAGTTTAAAAAGGAATTCCCATGCGGTAAAGGTTTTGCTGATATGGTATTTCTACCCTATAAGCATGTAAATAAGCCTTTGATCGTCATAGAGCTAAAGCACAACAAAACAGCCGATTCTGCGATCGCACAAATAAAAGAAAAGAAATATCCTGAATCTTTTAAAAGGTATTCAGGCGATATTTTGCTTGTCGGCATTACTTATGATGATGACAAGAAGCATTACTGCAAGATAGAACGCATAACAAAACCATAAGTTTAACGGTATCTTCCTCTCTACGCTCTACGCTCTATGCTCTGTTGCTCTCAATTCTCAATTCTTCTATCTTATATCTCAATTTTTGGTCTTATATCTTTTATCTTGTATCTCAATTTTTGGTCTTGTACCTTAAATCTTCCTCAAAATTGAAACTTTTTTGTCGTTAAATATAACAATATTTTTTTAGTTCTTTAGCAAATAGTTATAATTGTTTGACACTTTGTTTTATCTGACTATAATAGCTAAGAAATAAAGGAATAATTATGAAAGTCGTAAAAAAGATTGCTGTTGTTCCTGATGTTCATGGCAAATCATTCTGGAAGACAGCAAAAGAAAAAATAGATTCAGTTGATGAAGTTGTCTTTTTAGGGGATTATCTTGATTCTTATACCTTTAAGGGGCTTTTAAACAGAGGAATCGAACTTAATAATTTTTTAGAAATCTTGAAATTTAAAAAAGAATATCCTGACAAAGTTATTCTCTTGTTGGGAAACCACGATATAGGCTACCTTTTACGATTAGGCTGTTCCAGACAAACTCATGGTGAAATGTTCGAAATTTATCAAAATCATTTTGAAGAAAACATTTCTTTATTTCAAATGACCGAATATATTCAGCTTAACAATGAAAAAATATTCTTTTCTCATGCAGGTATTTTAAGGAAATGGGCTGAGTTGGTTAAGCAAAAGCTTGAATTGGGTGATAACTCTTTACAGATAACAATTTTAGGTGGGTTATTTAATAATCTAATTCTCAAATATAATGAACCGGAATATGGAGCTTTTTTACGTCATATTCTTTGGCTTGTCGGTCCTGCAAGAGGCGGTTTGGAAGGAAGCTGCGGTTCCATAGTCTGGGCAGACTCTACTGAATGGGAAGGCGAAGAAAACTTCTTCGGAACCGATATTACGCAGGTTATCGGGCATAATCGGCTTTCAGCAGAAAAGATTCTTGCTGAGGGAGTTAAATGTGTAGACTCAATTTCCCCAGAAGTTCTATTCTGGGAGTGAAAGCTTTTCCAAATTTATAATAAGAATTAAAGAAAATAAGTCTTACAAATTTCCAAACAGTTCTAAAAATTGTTCTGGTGAGATGTTTTCTGGTCTTGCTTTTTCATCTATTCCCAATTTTGCAAATCTTTCAGCCCAGTTTATTTCAGAAAAAGTCTTTTTCAATGTAGATAAAGCCATTTTTCGTCTTTGAGTAAATAGAGCGGAAATGAATATTAATGCTTTGATGCGTTTTTGGCGTTCTTCTTCTGATAATTGGAAAGGTTCAAGTATTAATACGCTGCTGTCTATTTTGGGTTGAGGAACAAAAGAAGCAGGGCCGTATTTATTACCTATTCTCGCTTTTGCAAATAGAGCAGTGTGTACACTAAGATAACTGTATTCTTTATGATTTACCGGTACACTGGCTTTGAGAGCAACTTCATGTTGCAACAGAAAAACTAAGCGAGTAGGGGTGGGACCTTTTTCCAAGAATTGTTTAATAATATGAGTTCCGCAATAGTATGGCAGATTACCGCAAACCAGCAGTGGTTTTGTTGGAACAGGAAGCTCATTGATGTCTAATTCTAAGAAATCACCCCAGGTTATGTTTTCTTTGGGGCAAAGACTTTCTAGTATTTCTTCCATTCTTTTGTCTATTTCAAAAAGGTGAATATCTGCACCTGTTTCGATTAGACGCTTGGTTAAAGCACCTTTGCCTGGGCCTATTTCCCATACGCAAAAGTCTTTATCAGGAGCCAATTCTTTTATAATTTCATTAGGAATTCTTTCATCAATGCAAAAATTCTGCCCTAATGACTTTTTGGCTTTTATGAAATTACAGTTGTTTCTAAAAGGTCTATTCATCTTTGTATGACTCCCAGAAATCTTCGTTTTCAGCGGGTTTTCTTTCTTTATCTATTAATATTGTGAAGTATTCGTCTCTAATGCTCTTTTTTATGGAATTTCCTGTAACTAGCTGCAATACTTTAATCTGTATTTCTCTTTTTGCTAGCTTTATATCAATAATATCACCAACAGCTATTTCTTTTGTCGGTTTTGCTTTTACTGAGTTGACGCTAACTAAGCCAAGTTTACAGGCTTCATTAGATAAGGTTCTTCTTTTTATTAGTCCGGTGACTTGTAAGTATTTGTCTAATCGCATTTTTTTATACCTCTAAATACATAAAGGCGAACTCATTTGAGCTCGCCTTTATTATATGATCAATAATTGCTATTTAAACAAATCATTCAATCATATCAATCAATTCTTGGTTACGAACAACATAAGCTTGATTCATCAAACCTTTTATGAAATAACTCCAAGCTTCTTGTTTGTAAGAATTTGAGAAATTAGCTTTAATTCTAGTTTTGATATTATTATCAAGAGAATTTTTAACTTCTGGAGTTTCACTTTCTAGTTGAGCTACAACCCAGCCATATGGAGTTTCTATTGGTTTTGTGTATTCGCCAACTTTTAACTTCCATATTTCGTTATCAAGGCTAGCTGTATACTGACCCTTTGTTGTAGGTGACATCAAACCACCAAAAGCTGCAGAACTGTCAGAAGAATACTTTCTGGCTAGCATTGAGAAACCAGCACCCTTTGTTAATTCTTCATATACTTTTTCTGCTGTTTCCTGATTGCAGATGATTTGTCTGATGGTTCTTGTTGCTGGAGTATCAAACATACTCTTGTTTTCATCATAGTATTTATTGATTTCATCATCAGAAGGTTCAAAAGTGATTATTCTTCTAATGGTATCTCTGCAATTTTCAAAAGAATCATATTGGTCTTTCTTATAGTCTGTAACTTTAACTATATTCCAACCAAACTGAGTTTTGAATGGTGGCAAATAAGTATTCATTTTGTTTTCTTTTATTGCAGAAAGTAGAGCTTTATGGAATTCTGGCAGATAGATTCTTCCGTTATCTGAGAATAATCCCATGCCTTCGTATAGATTAGCATTGGAACCAGGACTTTCAGAAAATTCTATACCCTTGAAACTATGCTTCTTTTCGCCTTCTTCTTTGCCATAAGCTTTAACTAGGTCTTCAATAGAATCAGAAGAATGTTCTTGAACAAGTTTTTGTGTTAAGCTGGCTGCTTCTTCGTCTGCAGCTTTGTTAGAAAGAATACCTGTGATTTTTGCTTTGAGACTTTCAGTAAGCTTAAGTTCTACTGGATTTTCAAATTTTTCTAATCTGAACAGGTGATAACCGTTTTGAGTCTTTATGACTTCAGTCATTTCTCCTGGTTTGAGTTTGAAAATCTGTTCTTCAATTTCTGGAACAATGTAATTATAACCGTCACAAATTTCTTCTCTTAGAATTTTCTGAGCTTCTGGAGTGTAATCATCTGTGATTTCACCTTTGAAGAACAAAGGCAATTTGCCTTTACTGCTTACAGAAGAACCATTAGAAACTTTAGAAACTTCTGCCTGGAATTTAATTAGAGAGCTTGCAAAAAGTCTTCTGCTTAATTCTTCCAGTTTGCTTTCTGCTGTTCTGTCTGCTTCACTTTCTCTAGCTTCCTGAACTAACAAATTCTTAACTTCGTCAAAGCTTTTAACTTTTTCTGCTTTTTTGTCTTCTATTTTAATAATATGATAACCATAACTAGTTCTTACTGGTTCGGTTATAGCACCAACTTCAGCAGAAAATGCTGCATCTTCAAATGGTTTAACCATTTGATTGCGACCAAAATATCCTAATTCGCCGCCGTTTGCTGCAGAACCAGTATCTTCAGAATTTTCAGTTGCAAGTTTTGCAAAATCTTCACCATTTTTGGCTTTTTCGTAAAGAGCCTGAATAACATTCTTTGCTTCTTCAAATCTCTTTTCATCATCACCTTCACCACGGGGTTTTATTAGAATGTGGCTGGCTTTAACCTGTTCGGGTTCTGTAAATCTTGATTTATTCTGATTATAATTGTTCTGGAGGTCAGTTTCGCTGACTATCATTGATTTCAAGTAATCAGGATTAGATGTATTGATGAAAATATGATAAACTTCTGCTCTTGGTGAGCTTAGGAAAGTTGATTTATTTGCTTCATAATAAGCGTTAATCTGTTCATCACTGATTTTTATTGAATCAATCAAAGCAGATGGAGAAATCTGAAGATAATCAAAGCTTATTTCGTTGTCTTTCTTAAAATAATTTTTGTGACTTTCATAATATGTTTTTAAATAATCTTCAGTTGCACTTGCTGGATTAACTTGGGTTATATTTCTAGAATAAACAGCCATCATGGTTTTTTCTTTGATTTTTTCCTGTTTATAATCTTCAAGAGTTAATCCATTTGTGATTAAATTCATTTCGAAATCACTTTGTTTGTTTTGAAGAGCCTGTCTCATATCTGATTCGATAGATGCATTGAGCTGATCTGCAGAAACAACATTATTAGTCTTAGCATAAAGATCAATCAGATTGATTTTTATTAGATTATCAATAACACTTTCTTTTAAAGAAGTACTATAGAATTTTCTAATCCCTTCTGGCATTTTGTTTAATTTTGCATATTCATCTGTGCTCTTTAAAACTCTGTTAATTGTTTTTACGTCTATTGCTGATGTAAAAGAAGCATTATTGTTATTATAAGAAACTAACAATGCTGGAAAATTAGCTTTGTCTTTGAGCTTTTCAGGAAGAGCAAATTTGCTATTGGCTTTTTCTATAGTATCAGATTTAAAAGTTGATTCTCTTTTTTCGCGTTCATTATTTTCTATATGGGTTCCATAGCCAATAAAGAAGAGAGAAATAACAAATGTTGCAATAACAGCTATAATGATTTTTTTCATATGAACCCTAAGCCATGTCATCGACATAAACTTAGGAACTGGTCTGTTTTTTGCTTTTTTGGAATAAGCGTCATTTGTCTTGATTTCAGACAATTCTGGATTAGACATACTTGTCGACCACCTCTTAATACATTTTGTACACTATATGAAGCTAAAAAATCTTTATCTGCATATAAGTGCGAGAATTATATCATTGCTTATTTGATACTGTCAAATACAACTTGAATAAAGGTTTATAACTGTTATGCAAGTTTATTAGAAGAAAGTATACTATTATATATAATCATTGATTTCTTTAAAAAATCTAATCGTCCTTCCAATTCTAAAATATATGGTTTAGAGACCATAAAACAGTCTTCATTAGCTTCATATTGGTAACCAGACTCATGATTATCCATAAAGGCGTTTATTTTTTCTACTGTGAAGTATTTGTATACATCTTCTTCATTGCAGCCTTTCAAAACAAAATCGTTACAGAAATCAGGGTTATCTGTAAGCTCAATGTTTTTTCCCCCCTTCTTTTCGTATATCTTATCAGGGTTTATTATATCTATACCCATGGTATAAATATTGGGGGCTGGAATTTCCATTCCAAGAAACTGGAAAGTTTTTGGAAGTTTATCGTTTGAATCTCTTAAATAAAAACTGGGAAATCTTGTAAGAGTATTTATCATTAAGCAGACTGTATGACCTAGGCATGCGTTGCGTGTTCTGCTTCTAGAAGCGCGAGTTTCTTCAAGTTCTTCTGAAGTAATTTCAAAAATATAAAATTTAATACTATTTCTTGTTCCCGACATTACACTAGATATAGTTCTTTTACGTCCAAGATTTACGATGGCGAACTTCTTTGCTGCAGGTGGCAAAGTGATATCTTTATCCTGGTAGGTCATACCGTTTCTTATGCAGAAATCATTTATCTCTTTTTTACGCTTCTTATCTTTATAAACAAAGAAAATAACTAAACCAAAAATCATTGCCATGAAAAATAATGGAAAAATAAAACCGCTAATATGAATGGTATTTGTTCTAGACATGTTTTTTCCTTAATTAGTTTGTTAACTCTAATGGTTTAATTTAAAATACTTTCATAGTCCTATACAAGAACTTTTTCTTGAGTTTTGAAAAATAATAAACTATTCAAACAGAATAAACTTTATTATATTTATAGTATGAAATTAGACAGAATATTAAAATCTTTCTTTTCGCTTTCAGTTTTAACTGTTCTTTCAAGAGCTAGTGGCTTTATTAAGGTTGCTGCTATAGCTGCTTTTTATGGAAGATCAGTCGAAGCGGATATGCTGACTGCGGTTATGGTTCTGCCTGATTTGGTTTATAAGTTTCTTAGTGAAGGTTTGGTGTCGGGAGCTGCTGTTCCGATTTTTGTAAATAATAAAGATGATAAAACTGCTTTAAACGAGGCTTTTTGGAGTATATTCTGGATAACAGCTATAGTGGGAACTATATTAAGTGTCGCTCTTGCTTTGGGAACAAATCAGATTTGTGCTCTTTTAATGCCTGAAATAGATAGCGGCTTTGAATTAGTCTTAAGAAGAATGTGGCTGATTTTGATTCCCTATCTAGTTCTAGGCTTATTCAGCGGAGTGCAGACTTCTCTATTGAACTCAAGACTAAGCTTTGCAATGCCTGCTATAGGAGCCTTATTGGTTAATCTTTCTATTATAACTGGAACATTTATTGCTGCTGGTAAAAGTATTGAGATAATTGCTGTTGCTAACACAGTAGGCGCTTTAATTCAAGTTTTGTGGCTTTTCATACTTATATATAAAGATAAAATCCTTGAAAGTGGTTTAAAAAGCTGTTTGGCTTATAAATCATCTATAGCTAAAGATTATTTAAAAGCTTCGTCTCCGGTTATTGCCTGGGTATCTATTCTTCCACTTATTCCTGTTTACGAACGTCATCTTTTATCTGCAGATGCAGGTGGTATCTCTACTTTAAACTATACAGAAAAGCTATTTAACCTGCCTTTAGGAGTAATAGCCATAAGTTTGGCTCATGTTATTCTTCCAAATCTTAGTTTGGTAAAAGGGAAAGAGAGAATAAAGTTTCTGGCTAAATCTCTAAGCCTTGCAAGCATAGTGATTATTCCAATAATTCTTGTTATATGGTTTGGCGCAGACTATATCGTTAAAATAGTATTTATGAGGGGAAAATTCTCGTTAGAAGATGTTGATATAGCAGCAAATCTATTTAGATTTTATTCTATAGCCTTACTTCCTGTATCTCTGAATCTCATTCTTAACAGAGGATTCTTTGCTGCTAGAAGTTATCGAATTCCTTTTGTAGCAGGATTAATAGCTGCTTTATTGCAAATATACCTATGCTATTCAACAGTTCCATCATATGGAATGAAAGGTATTGCTATAGCAGCTATTTCCGCTGGATTCACCCAATTTATAATTCTGCTGGTAATGACTATCAGAATCTCAAATCGCGACTGAATTATTCTTCTTTTGGTTTGGGAAGAACAAGTCTTGCGAGCTCATCCCAGGTTATTGAATTCTTAAATGAAGCCGCAATGCCTAGTTTTCTGCCTCTTAAACAGTCTTTTGCATTAAAAGCTTTTCGCATAGCATAACTTAAGCCTTGAGGATCAAGTTTTCTGACTTTGATTGATGGAGAATCTGCATAAAGCTCACCTTTAGGCATTTCATAATCCTGGGTTTTTACAGGAATAATAGTATTCATTGGAAGATTAGATATAGAATTTAAGTAATCTGCTCCAATTATATGAAGTCCACAGGCGGCGGCTTCTCTAACAGTAATTGCTGAGTTAAAAGAAAGATTGCCAGCAGCATAAACATCTGCTGAGGCTAGTAACCCAGCATAATCTTCATCTGACATTGTGCTGTCTATTACTGTAACTTTAGCGAACATTGAATTTAAAGCCCCAAGCTTTTTGCGGAAATCTAAGACTTCGTAAGCAAAATCCTTCTTGATTTTAGGAAGATGGGTCAGCTTGATTATTAATTCAACCTTTTCTGAAGGATTAAATTCTTTTATATATGCTAGAAGAATATCTTCCAAACCTTTTCTATTTAAAGGATTGCCAGAAGTTATTATTCTAAAATAATCTTTTTTATTTACATAATCTTTAGGGCAAACTGCTCTCGGATTAAAGATTTCTGTATTAACAGGAATAGGAGCTATTTTTATTCTCTGAGGCTTTATTCCAGCTTTTTTACATACTTGTGCATGCTTTTCCGATGGAACTATGACTAAACCAGCTCTTTGTAGACGTTTTAACTGTGGCTGATTTTCACTCATAGGATCAAAGCTGGCTATCCATGAATCTTGTGGCCCTGCATGTTCCTGCCCAAAGCTATATATATTAGATACATAACATCTAGATTTACTTACATCAGGAAGCTCTAAGGTTTTACTTACTGTTTCTGGTAAAATGAATTCCTTTTGCCAGGCGTAAGAACGTCTTTCAGAACCAGCAAAAAAGAAATTCTGCTTCTTGGCGGCATCTAGAATAGCTGTTCCAACTCTACCTGTAAAGGTTGGAGAGCGGAAGTTTGCTATAATGCAAACATTAGCTGGTTTGATGTTTTTATTGGCTTTATGTTTACCGCCCCAAGAGTTTTCATTGCGACGATTTATTTTTTCAAAATTCTTGAAACTTCCATATTCTTCGTCATTATCATCATAATCGTCATAATCATCATCCTTATGACGATGGAAAGTCTGATGATGAGGCTTTTCATACTTGTTGTATTTATTAAAGCCTTTACTGGCAACTAAAGGTTTATTTTGAAACTTTGAGTAATTATTAAATTGTTTACTGTTATTTGTATCTTTCATTAAAATTTGATCCCCCTTGTTGCACAGAATTTTATTAATTCGTTAAACTGTTCCTCTGTAAGACCACCTTGCCCTAAGCGGTCAAGATGCTTGCCATAATCTCCATGATAGTCGCTTCCGCCTGTAGATGCAATATGGCGCTCTTGGGCTATATTGAAGAAGTTTTCTATATCTTTGTTTTTATGTTCTATATAAAAAGCTTCTATTCCATCCCAAGGTAAATCTTTAATTTTTTCCCAAGTAGCTTCCCAGTTAGGTATTAAACCTGGATGAGCTAAAACAGCAATTCCACCAGCATCATGAATTGCTTCTATTGCTGTTTTATATTCTATATAATCTTTTGGAACATAAGCTGGGCATCCATATGAAAGATACTTTTTAAAAGCTTCGTCGAAATCTTTAATGTAACCTTTATCTTCAAGATAATGGGCTAGATGAGGACGACCTAATACTCTATTTGGTTCGCTTTTAAACCAGTTTTCAAGTTCATCCATGTCAAAACCTTGTTCTCTGAGAAGATTAAGGATTTTCAAGGCTCTTATATATCTAAGTCTTCGCTGTTCGTCTAAAATGTCAGAAAGTTTTGATTTTTCCGGTGATATAAACAGCCCTAGAACATGAACAGATTTCTCTTGACCTGGATCGCCACAGGAAAGTTCTGTTCCTGCTACAACTTTAATTTTTTTGTTTTTACAAGCAGCTTGAGCTTCTTTTACGCCGCTTATTGTATCATGATCTGTAATAGCTATGACTGACAAACCTATGGATTCAGCTTTTTCTACCAGTTGAGTTGGAGTCATGGTGCCATCAGATGCACTACTATGTGTATGAAGGTCTGCAAAAGCAACGGGTCGTATTTTCACTAATTCATTCCTTTCGCTTAGGTCAATATCATTCTATAGTAATTTTTTCAAAAGTTCCATACTTTTGACAATTTTATCTTAAAGCAATATAATTTTGTTATTCTTAAGGTTAGTTTAAAAACTATCTATATTTATCTATGTTACTATAAGAATATAAAAATATAAAGGTGAAGACGAATGAAGAAGACTTTGAGTATTTATTATATAATTAGTTGGGTGTTTGTTTTTATCTTTTTAACTAATGGGGTTAATGCTACAGAACATAATGTTTTACCTCGATTCCCTGAAATCGTTATAGAAAAAGAATATTCTCAGTTCTTTAAGGTTAAGGATTGTCAGGCTAAGGCATCTATAGAAAACGAAATCGCGGTAACAAGTCTTAAAACAGTTTTAGCTAACATCTCAGATAAAGATATTACCAGTTCCGTAAAATTCAGAATTCTATACCCGGTAAATGTTAATAATATAGCTATTAATATTAATGGAAAGTCTTTTAAATATGATCCAGAAAATCCAAGATATAGTTTTTCTTTAAAACCAAACGAAGAAATCAAATTTGAAATGAATGCAAATGTCTATATCAATTACAGTATAGATGCTGTGAGAAAAGCTATTAAAAAAATGGAAGAAGAAGAACAGAACAAATCTGGAGTTAGAGATGCTAAGTCTTCTGTTAAAAGTAAAGGACAAGATATTGCAAACTCTTTTTTGCGATTCTTCAAATCTAATGAAAGATATGGAAAAAGATTCCAGACTGGTCCGCTTGTTTCAAAGTGGGGACTTTTCCCTGTAGATTTTGAAAAACTTTCCTTGGAAATCAAAGTTCCTGAAAACTATACTGTTATAACTTCTTTTGAAAGCTGTTGGCAGGATGTTAAAAAGGGTAAGAAAGTTCTTACATACAGAACTATTGATACAGATAATTATGGAGATGCCATCTTTTTACCTGAAGCAGATAAAGAAGAACAGCTTGCAACAATGGAAATTCTGAAATCTAAGTTATTTAAGAAATAATTTTAGATTAAGTTTTTCTAAGCGAATAAGACAATAAAACCTGCTAAAATAAAAAAGACTCGCATTTGCGAGTCTTTTTTATTTTAATTTCTTATAAATACTCCCAGGGTTTCCATATGATATGTGCCAGGGAATAAATCGAAAGAATATACTCTGTCTAATTTATAACCCATTTGTTTAAGAGCTTTTGCATCTCTTCTAAAGGTCATTGGATTGCAGGAGAGATAAGTAATCATCTTGGGTTTGATTCCAGAAAGGCCTCTGGTAACTCTCTGAGAAATTCCTGTTCTTGGTGGATTAAGATGAAGTGCTGCAATAACTCCTTTGGTAATTGGAGTGTTAAAAATAGCTTCTGCTTTCTTACAAAGGAAAGTAATTTTTGATGAACTTCTGGTTTTTTGATGTGCTATCGCGTCTTGGAAAGAAGATACATTGCATTCTACTCCGTAAACTTCTTCAAACATAGATTCAAGTAAAAATGTCTGGGTGCCGCAACCGCAATATAGGTCTAAGAATTTGCCTTTATGCTGGTAAGAGCTGTAAATTGAAATCAAAGTATGAAGAATAGCTTCTGCGCCTTCAAGGTTGTTCTGGAAAAATGAATTTGGAGAAACTCTCCAGTTTCTGTTCATGAAAAAGAAAGGCTTTTTATCTCTCATCTGAGTTAAAAGGTTGCCTACTTCTCCATAAACTTCCAGTCTGCTAATTCTTTCATTATCATCAAAAAACTTTTTGAAAGGTGCCAAAGCTTCATCACTACTGGTTGGAACTTTGAGAGCAAAGGTGCAATGCTGCTGTTCGCCTAGAGTTCTAACAGTAATAGTGTGAATGTTTTCCATTGTTTCGCGGTTTTCTGGCAGATTGGCGAATTCTAAAAGCTTCTGATAAAGCTGCATGTTTTCATAACACTGAACAATACATCCATTTAAAGGAACAACATCATGAGAATTGTATGAGTAATTCCCTAATATTACGCTGCCGTCTTCTGGAAAAGCTACTTTCAATTCCATTTTGTTTCTGTAGCCTCTCATTGGAAGAGGTTCCATTGGATAAACATGCCCAGGATTCAGAGATTTTGTAATGAAATTCAAAACATTTTCTTTTTCTGTTCTCTGAGTTTCTGGGTTCATTTCCTGCCAATGGCATCCACCACATTGTGGGAAGTTAGGGCAGGGGGATTTTCTTCTAAATCTGGAAGGTTCAATGATTTCAACTATTTTTGCTCTGAGATAATCAGGTTTTTCTTCGGTAATTTCAATTTTAACTTTATCTTCTGGAACACCATATGGAACAAATACTACTTTTCCGTCTAAATGTGCGAGAGAATCAATCCCATAAGTCATTTTTTCAATAGTTACGATATTGTTGTCCATTTTTTATCCTTTTACGTTTTTTTGTAGATATACTGAACGAGTGAAGTTAGAGGTTTTTTGAGAGATTAGAGCATCAAGTCTAATAACAATTGCAATAAATCTAACTTCTTTAAATTCCAAGCTTTGCCTGGTGATACATTGTCACTGGTTTTACTTTAAATCAATAATGTGACCTTAGAGAAAATGGCACAATTCCATTTTCTATTGGCAGATTACTCTAACCAAAGCTTTTTGTCAATTATTTTAAAGATATAAGATATAAGATTGAAGATTGAAGAGATGACAATGTGTAGACTTCTCTTATTTCTCCTCTCTAAAAGACCCCCTTTTGTAAAGGCGATGCTTCCCCACGAACGATGGGGAAGCTGGCGAGCGAAAGCGAGACTGAAGGGGCTGACTGCCAAAGGCAGTCGGGAAGGGGGATTTTTGAGAACTTTGCCAAGCGGCAAAAAGTTAAGCCCGAAGACTTAAATCATCCACTAAACTCTAAGTTCTGAACTCTAAGTTGAGGTCTCGCGTCTGCTGTCCGCTCTATGCTCTGTTGCTCTTTGCTCTAATTTTCCCTTTCTCCCTCTTCCCTAATCCCTAAAATAAAGGTTTAATTTTCCCTCAAGATGTGCTATACTAACAACCGTATGCATTACTAGGGTTGTACCCATTATGTCAATACTTGGTTTTGCAACTAAATTTAAAGGAGATATTAAAATGTCTATCACAAAAGAAAACAAGGCAAAGGTTATCGAAACCTACCAGCATTCTGAAAAAGATACTGGTTCACCAGAAGTTCAGGTTGCTATCCTCACTGAAAGAATCAACAATCTTTCTAAACACTTTGAAAAAAATCCTAAAGATCACGCTTCTCGCCGTGGTTTACTCAAAATGATTGGTGCTCGTAAACGCCATCTTGCTTATCTTAAGAACAAGAGTGCAGAACGCTATGTTGCTTTGATACAGAAGTTAGGCTTACGCCGCTAATCTAAGAGGTTGTAATGGATAATAACTATCAGATAGTTTCTTGTGACCTTAATGCTCAGAATGCTCAGAGCGTAGTTTTTGAAACTGGAATACTCGCAGAACAAGCTTCAGGTGCTGTTACTGTCAGATCTGGCGATTCTGTTGTTTTTGCAGCAGTTGTAGCTAGTAAAGAACCCAAAGAAGGAAATGACTTCCTTCCTTTAACAGTAGATTATATTGAAAAAGCTTATGCAGCAGGTAAAATACCTGGCGGTTTCTTCAAACGTGAAGGAAGAGCTACTACAAAAGAAATTCTTTCTAGCCGCTTAATCGACAGACCATTGCGCCCAATGTTCCCAGAACATTACCACAATGACCTTCAGGTTGCTGTATATGTTCTTTCTTATGACAAGGTAAATCCTGTTGATATTCTTGCCATTAATGCAGCTAGTGCTGCTTTCATGATTTCTGAAGTTCCGATAGTTGACGCTGTTGCCGCTGTAAGAGTTGGCAAAATCGACGGTCAGCTTGTAATCAACCCATCTCCCGCTTCTTTAGCTAACAGCACTATCGATATGACAGTTGCTGGTACTGAACAGGCTATTACAATGGTTGAATCTGGCTCTTCTGAAGTTTCTGAAGAAGAACTTCTTGAAGCCTTAGGCTTTGCTCTCGAAAATATTAAGAAACTTGCTCATGCTCAAAAAGAACTTGCAAGTCGCTGTGGCAAAGAAAAGACCGTTGTTCCGGAACCAGCTCCAGAACCAGAATGTGAAGAAGTAGTTGATACTTTGATGGATGATCTGAAAGATACTCTCAACACTGCAGAAAAAACTGCAAGAGTTGAAAAACTCAGACTCCTCAACGAAAATCTCGCTACTAGACTTAATGAAAAGTTAGGCGAAGAACTTGGAACTGAAAAATTCCCAGCTGCACATGCTATCCTAGAAAACAGACTTCAAGCTGAAATGCGTCGCATGATTCTTGAAGAAGGCAGAAGAATTGATGGCCGCAGAGTATTTGATATTAGACCTATTACTTGTTATGCAGGTATTTTACCACGCACTCATGGTTCTGCAATCTTCAAACGTGGACAAACCCAGTCTCTTGGTGTTTGTACTCTTGGTGCTACTGCAGATTCTCAAGTTATTGACGGACTTGATGATGAAACCAAGAAGAGATTCATTCTTCACTATAACTTCCCACCATTCTCTACTGGTGAATGTAAGCCAATGCGTGGCCCAGGCCGCCGCGAAATAGGTCATGGTGCACTTGCAGAAAGAGCTCTCAGACAAGTTATTCCTTCTGAAACAGAATTCCCATACACTATTCGTGTAGTAAGTGAAATTATGTCAAGTAATGGTAGCTCTTCAATGGCATCTGTATGTTCTGGCTGTTTGGCTCTTATGGATGCTGGCGTTCCGATAAAAGCTCCTGTAGCAGGTATTGCTATGGGTCTTATTAAGGAAGGCGACCATTTTACAGTTCTTAGTGATATCCTTGGTGATGAAGATCACTTTGGCGATATGGATTTCAAGGTTGCTGGTACTGAACATGGCGTAAATGCTCTTCAGATGGATATCAAGATTATTGGTGTAACTCTTGATATTATGCGTGTTGCTTTACAGCAGGCTAAAGATGGCCGTATGTATATCCTTGGAAAGATGTTGGAAGTTCTTGATGCTCCAAGAAAATCTCTCTCTCCATATGCTCCACGTATTGTTACCTTAGAAATTAATCCAGACAAGATTAAGAACGTTATAGGCCCAGGCGGCAAAATGATTCGTAAGATTACTGAAGATTCTGGTGCTCAAATCGAAGTAACAGATGATGGTAAAGTAGTTATTATGAGTCCTGATGCTTCTGCTAACGATAAGGCTGTTAAACTGGTTCATCAGGTTACTGATGATGCAGAAGTTGGCAAGATTTATATAGGTACTGTTAAACGTATTATGAATTTTGGCGCTTTCGTTGAAATTCTTCCAGGTATCGAAGGTCTTGTTCATATCAGCCAGCTTGAAAATCGTCGTGTTAACAAAGTTGAAGATGTTGTTAACATAGGTGATGAAGTTAAGGTTAAATGTATAGAAATTGATGCTCAAGGTCGTGTCAATCTTTCTAGAAAAGCAGCCTTAGAAGAAACTCCTCAAGAGTAAAAGAGTAAAAAAGACTTAGGCATAAGCCTAAGTCTTTTTTTACCCTAAAAATATCTAAAATAAAAAAGGCTTGTTATATATGCAACAAGCCTTTTTATATTTTGCTTTTATTGAGCTACTGCACGTGCTACTTCTAAATCTAGCTCGGCTTTCTTCACCATATCTCTAACCATAGGTGAATCTGGAAGTTTGGCTACAGTTGATTTTATTCTTAATAAATTTGTACTAGCTTCTTCTGTAGTAAAAAATGGATTTTCCAAAATAGCTTCTCTTTCAGGAAAAGTTTCTTTTAAAAGTTTATATAACTTACGTTGAATTCTAATACATCTAATTTTGTTCTGTACATAGCCGTCATCATTCTTTAGCTTAATATAACATTCAGATAATAAACCATATATTTGAATTCTTTTTTCCATTTCCATAGGATCAAGTTTTTCTAAGGCTTCATTTAATTTAGAAATACAGTCTTCATACTCAGCCTTTTTGAAATAAGAAATAGCCATATGTAATTCGGGTAAAGGTTTTCTAGACAATTCAACAACTTTGTCATATTGAGGATTGTTGTATTTCTTTTTTTCTCTGCCTGAAGAATTCTTTTTTACAACTTCCATAAAGGTATTATAGCTATTTACTGAAGCAGGCAAAAAATTGTTAAAAATAGTACGCTTAATTTTTAAACTTCTAGCAGAAGAACCATAAACTTTATTGTTGTAATAATAGTCTTCTTTATCACTTTTTTTGTTGTAATTTGAATAGTCTCTGTACATTCTACTATGAGTAGATCTTTTTTTATCTGTTTTAAGTACCATACTCAAAAAACTATATATTAATAATACAGTTAAAACAGTAACTATTGCTAATGTCCAACGTTTATCCATTTTTAGAAATTTCCATTGTTATCAGTTGAAGAAAAATAAGTAGGATTTGTAATTTCTGCTAATTTTACACTACTATAGAATTTGGTTACTATATCAATTTCTTCATCGCGTCTTTTTCCTGTTTCATCTTTGAGGGCATGTATCCTTAAAGCTATAAAAACAGCTGAAGAAGCGGTCTGTGGTGTAACTGGAGTGATTTTTAATTCCAAAGAATCTGTATCTTTATCACGTTCTATAGTTTGGGTGTAACCTTTTACTTCGAAATCTGAAATATCCTTCAATTCTTCTTTGGTTAGGGCTTTTTCACTTAGAGTATTGTTACTGGTATCTTCTTTAAAGGTCATGGGTCTCTGATAAAAATAGAGTAAACCGGGGGTTCTTTTTTTGGTAACTATTCCATCGGCCCAGGAATATTCTATTTTTAATACTTTTATGGCGGCATCACTGTCTGCACCAATGCTTCTAAGACTTGTTCCATCATACATAATATCGTCTAAAGACATTTTACTATATGTAAAAGAATAAAAAGAGAACATTTTCTTTTCTGAGTCTATCTCATTAAAAGAATAGCAAGTCATCATTTCAGCTTCTAGATTGTCTAGAAAACTACGTATGTCAGCCTGTATCTGACTTTGACTTACGGTATGACGCATAGTCTCGCCACTATTTGAATATATTTTCCATGCGTATGTCGCAATCAGAGCTATGATTAACATAGAAACCATTAGCTCTATAAAAGTAATTGCTCGTTTTTTATTTTTAACTATCATATTTAACAACTACAGTCCCAAAAGCTAAAGAAAACTTTCTTGCATTGGGTTCCTGCCATTCCACATCTACCCATATACGAATCTTGTTCGCAGGTTTTTTTTCACCGTTTGCTGTAGGTCTTTCTCCAGAATCTTCAAATTTCACTGAAGTTTTAAAACGATTATAACATTCGGGGTATTCTATTGAGTCATCATCTGAATCAACTAATTTCCCTTTTACAACTTGTGTACCTTGTAAGCCATTGCTTGAACCACCTAATTCTTCTGCTAGATAGTCAAAACCTAAAGAACGTAATTCATTAATCTTTGTTCTACCTATACTTTGGGCAATCATGAGATTTTTGGCTTGAGCAGTCTGTTTATGGCTGTTTTGGAATAATACAATCAAAGGGATAATACCCAGAGAAAATATCATTACTGTAAGAAGCATTTCTATAGTAGAGAATGCGTTTTTCCTATTTATCATAATGCACCAATCAATCCTACGTGTTGAATTCTAGGACTCATGAAGAATTCATGAGCCATTCTTTCGTATTCTAAGCGATATTGACTATTATTATCTGTATGTTCAAGATCAATATATTCTTGATATATTGTAAATTGATTTGGTCCAACATTTTTAAACATTAATGGGTTTTCCATATCGTGAAGAACCCACAAATCATCGCCTTGGAATTCTAAGGAGGTATAATAGTTAACGTAATTACCTTTTATGCAATTTGCTTCCTGAAGAAATCTTGTTAATTCGCTATTAGCTAAAGGCCATTGGGTAAGAGGTTTTTCTGGATCAAAACCGATAGAAGAAAAATCTTCGACTGTTGCGTTAAATCCTCTAACACTTCTTACACCACAAAGAGAAAAGATTGAAGCTTCGACAGTAACGCCACCTTCTAAAGTAAGCATACGAGCTGGAAACGCATTTTTATAATCTTCTGATAATTCTTTTTTTAAATTGGTGTCATAAGGATAATAGAATATTGTTAAATGACCTAAGGGTTGACCAGTTTTGAGATCACGTTCTGCATTAACATCACCTCTTATGGTCAAAGGGCCAACAGATTTATTATATCTGCAAACCATTAATGTACCTGTTCCTATATATGTAATAGGAGCTTTTATATCTAATGAATCTAGCCAGTAAATACCATTAATTATCCAGGCATTTGGATAGTTTTTATCAGTAGAAGGTACTCTAGGAATTTCTGTTTCATCTTTAAAATGTCTTGTAGCTGTTTTTAAATAATGATGTCTAAAGTTTGTTGGGAATAGATTTTTACAATCTTGTTCTTCATCAGCAGTAACAATATCTGCTTTATTAAAAGCAGGTATTCTTCTAATGATTTTTTTTATACCAGAAGCAATGAATTGCGAGTTCATTGTTATAACATTAAAAAGACCACCTAAAACGTGAGTAGTTCCTGCTTTTAATTTTTTCCAAAGAGTATCTGGGTCTGGATCATTATAATAGTTAAGACAAAATTCAGATAAACATTCTCTGTTATCTGGCTGATCAATGTTCCCAGTTGCGGTATAGTAGACTATACTGCTAACTAGTGACTTGATACCTGTATTTTCGCCAACTTCTTTGTCTTCAGGATCCCATCTTGTTTCTATACGAATTTTATTATCTTTTTCAGGAAAATCATATGGCGGAGGATCTATTTGGTTTGGGGCGAAGGGAGATTTTTCTCTCGGAGGTTCGCCGGGAAGATAATGCCAAGGAGTTCGGCAGAATGGACCTGCTGGTAAGAATTTCTGATGCTTGGCTTTTCCAACAAGGTATTGTACTTCAGCGCCTTTATCAAATAATTTACCTATTTTGCTTAAAAAGCTACTTGAAATATTCGGGAACTGCCCACCATCTTTGATTGTGTCATAAGTAATAAGTTTTGTATAGTATGCGGCAGAATCTGCTATGTCTTCTTTGGTTGGTGATCTTGAAAAAATTGTATCCCAAAAATCTTTTTTGGGGAAAAGACTGCGACTTTTATCCGGAAAATAGGAAAAACCATAAAAAGTATCACCGTATTGATATGCCATACAGGAACCAGGTCCATATTCTGGTACATCAGGCGGATATTTGTATGCGCCTAAGTGAAACTTATCTTTGGTTGCGTAAGGCTCTTCGTTTTCTGGATAGTTTTCTAGATTGGGGTTTTCTAGATTTATTACAGCCGGTCCATGCACAAATACTCTTGATTGAAAAGGTACATTCCAAAGAAACAAACGACCTTTTTCTGTGTCACCACCACTTATACCATTTGGACTGAATCTATCAGTTATCTGTTTTTGTATTATACCTTCTGACTGTCTTGTATCTACAAAACCGCCAAGAATACTATAGAAAGAGTAATTTCTGCCTATTGGACCAACATTAACCAGTTTTACATCTCTTGAAATCTGATAGTTAAATTTTGTCTTTTTCTGTTTTGCTAATGAAACGCTTATGTCTAGTTGGAGAGTACAATACCAGTCTCTTGAATATTGATTGTCAAAAGGATGGTATTCTTTATAATTTTCTGATGCTCTGTCTGTAGGAACATAAAAGCTTTTGGGGTTGTCAAGAGCACCCTGAGGAATAGGTCTTAAATCTTTTATAGTAGGTAAAATCTTTTCTATTACGAAACCTGCCCTTGTAAGATGGTACTTTATAAGAGCAGAAGTTTGTACCAAATCGTCTTGGGTTATATTGAAATCATTTGTACTTCCATTTACACCAGTACTGCTATTTGGTTGAGATATTGCTACGGAACTAGCAGCTTGATTTAATAGCGGATTAAAATAACCTTTATCAGTTTTGTCTTTGAATCTTTCTTCTAGCATTACAGTAGCTTCATCTGCTGCTGCTTCAGCTAGTTGTCTGGCCATTGTTCTATATACAGATAAAGAGGTTTGAGAATATTCTGTTGTGCTACTTTGAATTAAAAAAAGACCCATAAAAGCTAAAAGACCCAACATGCCTATTGCGACTATGAAGCCAAAGCCCTTTTTATTATTAAATTTTCTCAAAACAGCCATAAAAATATTCCCTTTTTTAGAGTATATATTTCAAGTTTATCATTCTATTCTTAAGTAGTCAAAGATTTTACTAAAATATAACAAATAATTTTCAGTATAGAAAAAATATGAAAAAATATGTAAAATAAAATGTAATAAAAGATTATTTATGGTTATAAAATCTTTAAGGGTGGTCGATAGGTGGTTGAACTATAGCTATAGCTGTTGCTATTAGTAAAACATCTTTAAAGGAGTTTATCGTGAGGAATAAGTTAAACCGATTGCTGTTATTGTCTGTAATGGCCGGTATTATTTCGGCTATGCCGGAACCTCAGCCTGCACACGCCTATCAGGAAATCAAAGAGACACTTACTGTTAGTAGATTCCTTGATGATAATTTTGAAGGAATAAAAATGATCTATCGTTATGCTAACGAAATGAAAAAGCATGCTATGCCTTTTAACAGTAAGAAACATCGTGATAGATACAGATTTGAACCAGGTGATGGTTACGCAAGAAAGATTATGTCTAAGTCTAGAGAGCTATCCAGCCGTTTCAAACTAGTTAATGGAATTCTTTGCCATTCTAATGTACCAAATAGAACATTAATATTAAAAGAATCCTTAGAAGCATTAGATAGTATTACCGTTTATTCAAAACGTGCTATTAGAGCTAATAAAGATAATAACTACGCTTTATATCTGGCTTCTGCTCAGGGTATAGAAAAAGAAACTGTTGCTTTGAACAAGTTGCTTGATGAGCTTGAAACTGGCATTAATGAATGTATTGAAGAATCTGACGCTAGGAAGGAATCTCTCTAGTATTAGGTTTTGTGTTTGGTATATACAAAGTTTGTTGTTCATGAATTGAGGAAAATATGAAGCTTTTTCAAAAACCAGCCTCTAAGGCTATTCTAATGCTAGCTCTGGCTTGTGGTTGCTCTATGTCTAGTTTTGCGGCTGAAGTTGAAAAGGGTAGTGTTGACCCTGTTAAACAATCAGCACAAATGGTTCAAGAAGGCTTGAACTATCTTATTCTAGAACAGAATAAAAAAGCTGAAGAGCTTTTTATACGTGCAAAATCTATCGATCCGTATTCAGAGCAGGCATATA
>JAFPZP010000085.1 GCA_017417215.1 Candidatus Rifleibacteriota bacterium
TCAGTGTTGACGTTTCAAAGATGGAAGCATCTGCAACTAGTAACTAATAAATAAAGAGTTAATTCCAGCAAGAAAAAAAATCACGCTCCGAAAGGGGCGTGATTTTTTTATGTTTATATTACTGATAAAAGAAAAAGAGTAAACTACTAAGTTTTGTAGCTTACTCTTTTTAAATAGTATAGTAAGGTTAGAAACAATAATTCATCATTCCTAACTCCTAACTCCTAATTAAATAAATGGGACGCCTTTATCATATTCAACACCAAGGTGTTTTGCAACGGTAGCAGCTATATCCCAAAAACCAATTCTGATACCAAGGTCTCTGCCTGGTTTGCCTTTCTGATAAACCAGCAAGGGAACAGCTTCTCTTGTGTGGTCAGTTCCTTTATAAGTTGGGTCACAACCATGGTCTGCGGTGATGATTAAAACGTCATCTTCGTTAAGTTTGGTAATGAAACCGCCAAGCCATTTATCAAAATCTTCCAAAGCTTTTTTGTAGCCTGGAACATCTCTTCTATGACCATATTTCATATCTGTATCAACAAGATTTGTGAAGATAAAACCGTCTTTTACTTTGTCTAATGCTTCAAGAGTTTTCTGCATACCATCATCGTTGCCTTTTGTAGTAACGTGTGGTTCAACGCCCTTGCCAGCAAAGATATCGTAAATCTTGCCAACGCCATATGTTGGAATGCCTTTGCTCTTGAGAAGGTCAAGAACGTTATCCTGTGGAGTAAGGCTGAAATCGTGGCGATTTGGTGTTCTTGTGTATTCACCGCTCTTACCGATGAAAGGACGAGCAATTACACGAGCTGCACCAAGAGTTGGCGGCTGCAATAAATCTCTAGCAGTTTGGCATATTTTATAAAGTTCCTGTAAAGGAATAACTTCTTCATGAGCGGCAATCTGGAAAACTGAATCTGCTGATGTATATACTATTGGCTTACCGGTTTTTACATGTTCATCACCAAGTTCTTTGATGATTTCAGTGCCTGAAGCAGCATAGTTCCCGATACATTTGCGGCCGATAGCAGCTTCAAATTTATCCATGAATTCTTTTGGGAAACCATCAGGGAATACGGGAAGAGGATTTTCAAGCTTGTAGCCCATCATTTCCCAGTGACCAGTTGTTGTATCTTTGCCTGGAGAAAGCTCAATCATTACACCATAAGAACCTATAGTGTTCTTTTCTTTTGGACAGCCAACTATGTCGTTCAAGTTGCCAAGACCCATTTTCTGCATATTGGGTAAATTAATACCGTTAGAAGCTTTGGCTATATTGGGAATTGTGCAAGCTCCAACGTCTCCATATTTTGCCTGATCTGGCATTGGTGCAACACCAGCACTGTCTAATACAATACAAATTGCTCTACTCATTGAATTTCCTTTCCAACTTTTTTATTTGTTTTCGTCATTGCGAGCAGTCGAAGACTGCGTGGCAATCCATAATTTTTAGAGATAAGGGGTAAGAGGTAAGAGATAAGGGAATTGTTTTTTTTCTCAAAGCTATCAATTATTTCAAAATAATCGATACTTTGCTAATTAAAACATTCCTCTAATCTCTTTTCTCTTATCTCTATTCTCTATATATCCAAATTAAGCACTTAATTATCTAATATTGATGACAATTTTTGTCTAATAAACACTGCTTACTTAATAATTTCAACCATGTCGCCGTTATTGAGACCAGCACAGTTTGCATCATCCATATCGATATGGAAATCCATTGCATGCATTGCACCAGATCTTACAAGAACGTTGCTGAATATAACGCCTTTTGGACCACCGGCTTTAATAGAAATAACGTCTTTATCTTTAAGACCAAAATTTTTAGCTTCTTCAGCAGTTAAGTGAAGGTGACGAGCAGCAATAATGCAGCCTTCTTTTGGTTCAATGCTGTTGCCATTAGGAGCAACAATCTTGATACCTGGAGTGCCTGCTAAATCACCAGAATTTCTTAATGGTATATCTTTGAAACCAAGAGTAAACATATCTGTTCTTGAAATTTCAATCTGAGTCTGTGGGCGTAATGGACCAAGTATTCTTACTTTTTCAATGCTTCTCTTAGGACCAACAAGGGTTACACATTCTTCAGCAGCAAACTGAGTTGGCTGAGAAAGTTTCTTCTTTTCGGTAAGTTTGTAGCCTGGACCAAAGAGTTTTTCAAGGTCTTCTTGAGTAAGGTGTACGTGACGATTGCTTATACCAACTGGAACTTTCATTTCTGACATAATTAAAAACTTCCTTTATAAAAAATATAGTGTTTGTAAAAGCGTTTAAGAAATTATAGCACAGCAGAATTTATAAACAAGTTTTTTCTAACTTTTACTTGGTTAGCCTAATTCTATATTTCAAAAAAGCTAGATTGCCACGTCGCTTTGCTCCTCGCAATTGTAGAAGTTAAATAATTAATTACATTTTTATTGTTTGAGACAATTCTCTTAAATACCCTCTTTTTTAAAGAGGGATGTCAGGCAAAGCCTGACAGGGAGATTTTTAATAACATATAGTCTTCGGACTCAACTTTCTATTGCTTAATCAACTTCTCAAAAATCCCCTAGGCTGCTTTAAAGCAGCCTTTCCCCTTTGATAAAGGGGATAATTTATGAATCTAACAATATATTTTTATTTCTAAAAAATGTAACTAATTGATTAACATTTACAGCAATGACGGCTTTTTTGAATTTTCAACTTTCTATTTTCTAAAACTTTACATTAAATTTCGTAAAATAAAGTTATTTTTTTGATATAATTAAAAGATAGACTACCGAAAAGGGAGAACAAATGAATAGAAGAGAATTTTTAAAAGCAACTCTAACTGTTGCTGCTCTTAGTCCTTTATCCAAACTTTCTGCCAAAGAAACTCCTGATGGAAATAAAACATCAGATGTAATCAAAGGCGAACCTATAACTAGAAGACCTTATAAAAATACCGGTATAACTCTTCCTTTACTTGGTTTTGGTATGATGAGACTTCCTAGAACTGCTGACGGTAATGGAATAGACTATGAAACCGCTGAAATAATGGTTGCCCGTGCTATGGAAGCAGGTCTAAACTATTTTGATACTGCTTATATGTATCATGGTGGAAAGAGCCAGGTATTTGTCGGTGATGTTCTTTCTAAATATCCTCGCGATAGTTTCTATCTGGCTAATAAAATGCCACCTAATTCTGCCACTACTATAGAAAATGTCGAAAAAATATTTAATGAACAGCTTGAAGTTTGTAAGACTCCTTATTTCGATTTCTATTTAATTCATGCTTTAAATGATAATCTTTGGGAAAAACATAAGAGTATTGGTACATACGAATTTTTGAAGAAAATGCAAAAGGAAGGTAAAATTCGCAAACTAGGTTTTTCTTTCCATGATACTCCCGAAGTTCTTCAAAAGATTGTTAATGATAAAGAATGGGAATTTGCCCAGATTCAGTTGAATTACCTTGATTGGGAACTTTACAAATCTAAAGAACAGTATGAAATTCTCGAAAAAGCTGGTATTCCAGCAATCATAATGGAACCTCTTCGCGGTGGAGCTCTGTCGACACTTAATCCTACAGCCTGTGAAATTTTGAAGAACGCTAATCCTAATGTCAGCGTTTCTTCTTGGGCTTTAAGATATGTTGGTTCTTTGCCGAATGTTCTTATTCTTCTTTCTGGAATGACTTTGCCAGAACATCTTGAAGATAATATCAAGACATTCACACCTTTTGTACCCTTAAGTGACAAAGAAAGAGAAACTTTAAACCTTGCGCTTGCTGCTTATCGTAAAAGCCTTGCTATTCCATGTACTGCCTGCCGTTACTGCATGCCTTGCCCCTTTGGTGTAGATATTCCTACAATGTTTGGAAACTATAATCAGTACAAAATCCAGAATAACAAGCATCAGTTCAAGAGAAACTATGCTCAGATGGGTAAGTCTAATGCTGATAACTGTGCTGCTTGCGGACTTTGCAAGACAAAATGTCCTCAAAAGTTAGATATTCCTGAACTAATGAAAAAGGTTGCAGCAGAAGCTAAAAGTTAAAATAAAATAAAAAAAAATAAATTTCTCTTGCCACAAGGTCGATAAATTTGTTAGAGTTTAAGTAGAGATAGTTCTTTGAATTAAACAAAAACAAATTTGATGATTTTCCCTGCGTTGTGCGTGATGGTGCAGGTCAAATTGAGCCGACACCTGTTCCTTAAAGGGAATCAGTTTCTAGACATTTCTCAGGGGAGCTTACGGGTAGGAAAACCTGCCACGAAGTCCTGGTTAACTGTCAGACTGACAACCGTACTGTAAAGTGGGTTCAATTTCTTCCTTTACACGGCAATCGCGGGGTCTAAATTTAAAAAAGCCCGAACTTTGATTTTAAAGTTCGGGCTTTTTTCTCGTTTCTAATATCTGTATTTTTATGATAACATAACATTATTCAAAACTAGAATTATGTAATAATTACGTTAGAA
>JAFPZP010000086.1 GCA_017417215.1 Candidatus Rifleibacteriota bacterium
TATCTTTGTCCCCATTTCCCACTTCCGTTCTTTTTTATATTATCGCTTCCGCAGTGATTGCATTGTGTCATAATTAGCCTCCTATAAGCTAATTATAGCATTTTTTATTAATTATAGCAATAGTTTAGTAACACTGCCCTTTACAAAAGGGGTAAAATACAGAAAACCTCAAATGGAGACTTTAGGACAAGACTTCGAACGACTCTAACAATTCTAACGATTTTAACAAATAATTATTCTTGATTGCGACAGCAATCAAACTGTAGCGAAGTGTCCTAGTCGTTAGAGCCACTAAATATGTTTGCGTGCTCCAAGACCTTCGGCTATTAAAAGTGCAGCCAAAAAGTTCATGCTCACATCTTCTTCTTTTGCACGCATTGCCAATTCTGTGTGAAGAGATTTTGAAAGTCTAAGAGCTATTTTCCCATTCTGTTTTGATTCATTTTTTAAATAAGAAAAAGGTTCAGGAATAGGCATATTCCAAGCTTTCATCGATTCTATACAATCGTTCAATGCTTCGTAACCATTTTTTAATGCTTCTTCTATTGTTTCTCCGTCTGAAAAGCAGTTATTGAAATCGAGAAACTTAATTAAAATACCTCCGCCTTCTTCAGGTGTAAGTGGGCGAGTAGTAAAAGGATATTTTTTCAGTTTTTCTAATTTCATATTTCTTCCTCGATTCTCTTCAAAAACTCAATGATATAAAAAGCTTTAATCGGTCTTTTAGCTGGAATAGGGAAAACACCTGATGGAAACTTGAAACAGACATGACTAGTTCCGTTATGTCTCCATTCAATGTCAAATTCCTTTGCTAATGCCTGTAAATCTTCTATTCTCCAGCCATTTGGATTATTATGCATTTTCAGTAACAATTTTTCTTGTTTGCTCATAGTATAATAATATTGTATATGATATTAATAGTCAAGATTATCCTTTTCTATTGCTAAAAATCTTTATCTTGATTAAAAACTAAATTAAATTCATTTCATTATCTAGGCAAAAAAGGTTTGGGTTTTCCTAGCCTTTTTGCTAGAATTATAAAAATATAGATTTATTATTGAGAAAATGAACGAAACAAAAAATATATATGACCCTCAAAAAATGAATTTTGATAAGCTCTTAGGAGAAGGTATAACCTTTGTCAAAAATCAGCAGTTTTTTAAAGCTATACCTATTTTTAAAGAACTTTTAAATATTAATCCAAATAATTTGAAAGTAATGAATTTGCTTTGTGAATCACTGTATGAACAGAATAAGACAAGGGAGGCAATTTCATTAGCTCAAAAAGGTCTTGAAAAATCCAGGAATCAATTAAACAGATTCTTTATCAACAAATTTAATAAGCAGATTGGTTTTGGCTTTCAGAAAAATTCAGATTACGATAAAGCAGTAATTCATTACAAATTAGCATTAGTTCAAAACAATTTTGACGTTGGTATTAGTATAGAATTGAGTAAATGTTATTTAAAGCTGAATAAGATCAAAGAGGCTCTAAAAGTCTGTGAAGATGCGATTAGTTATAATACTTTAAAGGAAGAAGAAGAAAGAAGTCTTTCTGCTTTAAAAATAACTATTGAAGAAGAATATCAGAAAGCATTTCCAGAAGAAAAATATTTAGCTGCTGGAAATAGATATTTTGATGAACGTAAGTTTCAGCAAGCGTTAAGCGAATATGAAAAAGCTTATCATAGAGCGCCCAACAATATTCTTATTTTGGAAAAGCTATTTTTAGTGAATATAGAGCTTAAAAAAAATAAAGAAGCTATAGAAATTGGGGAGAAAATTATTTCTAAAGATATAAATTTTATAAAAACATTTTACAAAGGTCGTGGAGAGTTTTCTATGCTTTCTAACGTCTATTTAAATCTTTATGAAATTTACAAAAATTCCTGGCATTTTATTAAAAGAAATCAGTGCGAATCAATGTATGAATATTATCAGCTAATTTTAAGAGGAGCCTATGAAAGTACTTTTAGTTACAAAAAGGGAATAGAGTTCTTTACTGCAGCTTATCAGAAAATGCCGGAACGATATGAAGCCCTTGAACGGCTTATCGTTACCCTGATTTTTGATAGAGATTATAAGACTGCTATAAAATATAATGCTATAGCTTTTAAAATAGCTAAAGCCGAAAAAGATAAGCAAAAATTTGCTCGTTATTATGAATTAGAAGCTCTTTGTTACCAGAATTTGGCTCAAAGAAATAAAGAAATAGAAAGTCTTGAAATAGAATTAAAATTTACAGATGACATTGAAAGGAAAACCTATATATACAGCCGCTTGGCTGAAATTTATAAGAGTCAGGGAAAAACTGAATTATACTCAAAAAATATAGATAAATATTGGGAATTAGTAAGAAATGGGGCGGATGATTTTCTTGATTTGCAAAGTAAATTAATGGAAGAACAAGTAGAAGCAGACAAGAATTCTGATTATAACTTATCTTATGAACACTTTAGAAAAGGTTCGTTTTTAAATTCTCAAAAGAAACCAATAGAAGCATTGGCAGAATTAAAAAAAGCTTTTTGGTTATTGCCTCATGAATTGAAAATTGTGGAAGCTTATAGCAGATGTCTTAGAGAATCAGGCTTTTATAAAGAGGCTTCCAATATGGCCTATGAAGGTTTGGAGATAGCTTGTCAGATCTTTGATAACAAATATGCTGAAAGTTTCTTTTTATCGGTAGCTTGTTATTGGTTTTATGATGAAGCAAATTATGATGAAGCAAGAAAATTCTATGAATTAGCTTTGAAACATAATCCTTATTCATTTGATCATGCTTATAAAATAGCCCTTTGTTACGACAAACTAGATTATGTATTCAAAGCAATGGATAATTACGAAAAGGCTTATGAAATGAAGTCGTCAGAGAAATACGTTCTCGATAGAATATATGAGATTCTTACTACTAAAAATATTAGCGAAAGTTCGAAAAAAACTTATTTAGAATGGTTGGGAAAGCAGAACTATAAACATTGACAAAAGTTTTTTTGAGATTGTTATTTTCTCTGATTTATTCTGAACTATCTGATATTTCTTTAAACAGTTTCAGGTTTTCTTCAAGAAACATAATCATTTCTTCAAAGGAAGATTCTTTAGATGAAGTAACAATAAAAGAATCTCCATTTCCTTCAAAAACATAATCTTTTTTGGCTTTATTTTTAAAGATACTTCTTGAATTAGAGTTAAAAAGAGTTTTAGTTGCTTCTAAATCATTAACTTCAAGAACAAATTTATTGTTAAATTCTTCGTCTTCGTTGAATTCCAAACGCTTGCCAAAATAAAATGAAATATGCTTACGGTAAACAGGTTTCATTGCATCTCCCAATTTCCTTAATTTCCTACTTTCACCAGTCATTTTTCCAATTTCTTTAAATCTACTTAAATCATTTCCTGTTCTTAAGAAAAAATAAGGTAAATTCATATTTGGTTTTTTGATTATTAAAAGAGGGAATCCAGGGGAAAAAATATATATTCCATCATAATGACCAAAGGATAAATAAAAATCGCATAGTATAAAATACAAACCATTTTTTACACCATGCATTATATTCTTGAATTCATATTCGCCAACACCATTATTACTACTATTAACTTTTATAAAATTAATATCAATATTATTATCTGGAAGAGTTTTTGATTCTTCGATATATTCTAGTTTATTTTTTAAGCAATAATTTTCTATTTTTTTCTTTTTAATAAAAGGTTTTAGGAAAAAGGCATAAAATATGGCAGCCCAAAAAACAAAGATTATTATATGAACTAAAATTATAAAAAAAGTTGTAAATGGATCTTCGCCCTTATTGGCACTTTTTGCGAAACAGCTATTAGATATTACTAAAATAAATGAAGTAGTTAAGAGGAATAGATTGATTTTGTAATTAATTTTTTTCATTTATTACCAGAATTTGTTTTCATCTGGGTTATATTCAAAACCAGCTTTTGATAAAGTTTCTTCGATATATTTACGACTAACGCCTAGACTTGAACAAAGCTCGTCTAGAGAAGAATATTCATCTCTGAGCTTCATGTTAATGAAGCTCAACAGCATCATTGGGTCTTGAGGAAGATTAGTATTATTGTCTTTCATATCTGAATTATTTGGCGACGTAAAGAGTGCAGCAGCAATGCCCTTCTTCACGCATCTTTTTGCATGGGCAGATTGTATCTTCATTTTGTTCTGGGACACAGGGGCAATAACCATTTGTAGCTATAAGTCTTTTGTGTATTGCTTCAACAACTTTTTCATTGGGGTTAAGCTGCATATTATGTTTTTCTAAGTAAGGTTTTACATCAACAATTTGATTCATTTTCTAGTCGCCTTTCTCTTGTTCTAATTGTTATATAACATATTGAAGCGAATATTGCCACTTTGGGGAAATATTGTATTTATAGCTGATCAGGGAATTTAAACTTTTTGTTTTTCAACCATTCTATAACCTCTTTTTGTGAGTTTTTATCTAATATCATTGTAAATTCATATACTATATCAAGAATTTGTTTTTCCGAAGGTTTTAATTCATAAGCTTTTTTAAAGCTTTCTATAGCTTTAAAAGGATTACCAACATTTTTGTAGCAAATAGCTGCTTTATATATGCAATCAAAACTGTGGGGATTCTGGCGGAAAGCCATTTCATAAAAATAACCAGCTTGATCAAAATCTTTCTCTTGATAATAATGATAACTGGCTACTGTATTAAATAGACTTTCGGCGTACTTATTATTTGTAGTTTTTACAGACAATTCCAACCCTTCATATGCTATGTTTGATGCTTCTTTATAGTATTCCTGCCGAAGTAGGCATTCGCTGTAGGCTTCCATAATCTGTAAATCATAGGGCAGTAACCAGAAGGCTTTTTTGAATTCTGTCAGTGCGTCAGTAAATTTTTTTTGCGAACATAAATAGTAAGCTTTTCTATAATGTTCTTTAGAACGGTTATAATCAGAATTATCATCAGTCATTGCTTTGAATTCAATTAACTCTGTCTGCAGATCAAAAGTATCTTCTGCCCCATTAGAAATGAGCTCCTGGCTTTTTTCTAAGTATTCTTTAATTTTTTCGAAATTCTTTTTTTCTTTATTAATATTAATTAAGCGGCCATAAAGGGAAAGTTTTTCTGGAATGGTTTTAGTGAAAGCCAGCCTTTTATCATAGCTTTCCATTTCTTTATTAGTTTGTTTCTTATTCCCGTAGCATGAAGCTTCTAAATCATAATATTCAGCTAGTCTAGCAGCATTGTTTTCTGATTTTGCCATTGAAATACCAATTTCTAGGTATTTGAAAGCTTCTTCGGATTTATTTGCCAAATCTAGCTGAATAATGAGCTTTAAAAGAGCTTCATGTCTTTCAGGTTTTAGATTATAAGCAGTTCTGAATGTTTCTATGGCATTATATTTTTTAAAGACGCTTTCATAGGTTCCTCTTTGAATAAGCTGATAATAATCTGACATTGTCTTATATTGTTTTGCCTTGATGAAATGCCAGGAATTTTTAAATATTTCAGCTAAGCCTGAATAGATGCCATATAACTCAGCATTTATTTCAGACTTGTCATAATACTTTTCTAAGATTTCTGAACTTGCTGAAATAAATTGTTCCCCAGTTTTAATAGCATCATTTATTCTTTTTAACCCGATATACACATAGAAAAGTTTCCCTATTATTCTTATATTATCGGGGAATATTTTTAAGGCTTTTTCTAATTCTCTTAAAGCCAAATTATACATAGAACTCCTGCAATATTCCTCACCATCAGCTATACACTTCTTTTCAGGGTAAAGATTATAATATTTTTCTTCAACAGTTCTGTTTAAATCTCTTAAATAGTCTTCTTCGCTTTCAGATGAATATGAATGGCTGGCATTATGGCAGGCTGTGAAAGCTTCATCTATTTTATCGAATTTGAGATAACAATTTATTAAATCAACATTGTTTTGAAAATCGTATGAGTCGTGGATTAAGGCTAATTTATAGTGTTTTACTGCATTTTCATAGTCTCCAGAAGCTTGGAAACAATGAGCAATTTCAGCGAGAAAGGTTTTTATATAATACTTATTTAACTCTTTCCTTGCTGCTTCAAGACCTTTTTGCGCAGTTGCGAGGGCTTCTCTGGTCTTATTCTCTTCTAAAAGACAAGTAACAAGAACGCTCATAACTTTCAAATTGTTAGAGTTTAAATTTAAAAGTTCTTTTAAAAGCGGTATTGCATTTAAATAATATTTCTCTTTATAGCTAGTTAAAGCTATTTCAAAAATATCATCGAATTTTAACTTTTGTGGGTCGAATACTTTTATGTCTTGGGGAATATCAAATTCTGTTATTTCTGCTTCGTATAAGGCTGACGATTTTTCCTCGAATTCTGTTTTATCTTCTTTTAAATTCTGGTTGTTTGAACTGGTTTTCAGTTTTTGGTTAATTTCCTGTTTTTTATCAGAGGAAATATTTGAATCTTTTTTTAAATTCTGGTTGTTTGGACTAGTTTTCAGTTTTTGGCTAATTTCCAGTTTTTTATCAGAGGAAATATTTGAATCTTTTTTTAAATTCTGGTTGTTTGAATTGGTTTTCAGTTTTTGGCTAATTTCTAGTTTTTTATCAAAGGTAATATCTGATTTTTTTTGATTCAAAATACCCTGCACAAACTCTTCGTAATTAGATGAGACTTTTATTTCATTGGTATAGTTGTTTTTATTATTATCAGCAGAATCAGACATTTTTATTTATCTTTAATATTTTTCTTGCGACAGTTTTCGAGGAACTGACCAGTTGGGCAGCAGTAGTTGCACCAGGGTCTTCTGATGAATATTGACAATATCAGGAATGCAATTGCCAGACTCAATACTACTACTGAAGCTGATTTGAACATAAATGCAGAGAAAGGCTCAAACTGATAAATATCAACATTTATTCCGAAGAGTATCAGCAGAAGAATTATTGTTAGAAATACAGGTCTGAGTTTTTTAAGAATATTTGCAGTTTTGCCGGTGGGCGTATATTTCTTTTTGGTTATCAGACCGCAAAGTTCCTGAGCAGCTCCAAATGGGCAATACCATATGCAGTAGAAAGCTCTGCCTACGAATAAAGGTAAAAAGATTGCTAAGGCTGCAAGAACTGTCATGAAAACCTGAGTAGAGTAGGGAATTCCATCGCTAAACCAAGCTTTTAAAAGGCCTAAGGAGACAAATCTTCCCAAAACAAAGCCTGGTATTATTACAGAAAGTGTTAATACTGTTTTCCTGTATTTTGCTACTGCAGACTTTGGAAGATAAGCGAGAACAGATATAACTAAGAAGAGCCATGCTAGGGTTTCGTATGCCCAATCCCAATATTTCTTTATAAGCTGTTCTTTTTCTTTTCTAACTTCGTCAATGTGATTGGTCACTCTGGATTTAACAGAGTTTATTATACATGAACTGCTCAATGTGGCGTTGGTTACTGCATCAACTTTGAGATTAACTGCTTCACTGGCAAGCTGGTTTTTCCATTTGTTTAAAATACCAGAATCAATAACATTATTGAAGAATTGGGGTGTTTCGTTGTTTTTCTGAGTGACTATTCCGGCAATTTTGTCGGTTAAGTCAATTCCGATTATCATTGGAATATTGCCGGCAAAGCCTTTTAAATCTTTGCAGTCTGGCAGTGTATGAATTGCTTCACCAATCTTCTGACTCTTTTCGTCTAAGACTATAGCCCTGTTCTGGCTAAGTTTTTGATAAGAAGAGGCGTTAGGGAAAATGATTTTTATTTCTTCTAGTGAAAATAGGTCTTTTTCTTCAGCCTGACCAGCCTTTTTGCCTGACAGTCTGGCTTGAACACTCTTTATAATGCCTGTGCTGCTCATTGTGGCACTTGTTACAGCATCAACTTTGAGGTTTGCTGCTTCGTCAACGGTTTTCCCGTTCCACTTTGTAAGAAGACCTGTTGAGATTACACGTTCAAGGAAAGCTGCGGTTTCATTGTTTTTCAAAATGCTTATTCCTTGAATTTGCTTGTTATTATTCAAGCCGATAATCATGGGAATAGTGCCCGCAAAGCCTTTTATTTCACTGGCAGCTGGAAGAGTATGATATGCTTCCCCGATTTGCTGATTATTAGAGTCAAAAATACTTGCTTGGTCTTCGCTGGTAACTTTGTATGATACAGCTTCTGGGAAAATCTTTTTTATTTCCTCTAATGAGAACTGGTCAATGATAGGTGTAGAACTGGCGATAGAATCGCCTGTTGGAGCAGCCTGCTGAAATTTATAACCAAATATGGACCCCGAATTAAAAGAAATTACGGCTGCGAAAACAACTAGGAATAGGATAGGATATACTATTGGTAAAGCTTTTTTCATGATTATCATTCTATCATTATCTATAGTTAAAATGTAATTCTTTTTTTTATTAACGGAAAAGTCTTATCAATAAAAGAAAAGGTTAGTCTTGACTTGTATTTCTTTACAAAAATAGTGTCAAATTGTTAGAAATAAGTTATTATAGTATTAGTAGGATTTATAAAGAAAAACTTTTCAAGGAGAAAGAATAATGTTGGGTGCTAGTTCTAGTAATACTTCTCCGCTTGTGGTTATAGGTGGAATAGCTTTTTGGTTTTTGTTTATAGGTGTAGTTATATATATTTCAATCTATCAGGATAAAAAAAGAAGACAAAATTTTAGGGATAGATGCCAAAGAGATGGCTTAAAATATATAGACGAAGACAAATATATTCCACAATGTAATGAGGTTTTTAATCTTACTTCTAGAGGTCATTCTCAAAGATATTCTTTAATAGTAACTGGTGAAAGAGGGGGAGTTGTTTTCTCTACACTAGACTTTTATTATCACGTCGGCGGTAAAAATGGTAGCCGTTATAGAACACTCTGCGTTTTATCTAAGCCAGGCGTTGTATTCCCTAATTTTTACGCTAGAACAGAAAACACGATTTCAGATTGGCTTGGTGAAAAGCTTGGTGGTCAGGATATAGATTTTGACGAAGATGCTGATTTTTCCGGTAAGTTTGTTTTGCAGGGACCAAACGAAAAAGCCATAAGATCTTTCTTTGATGAAAAGGTTAGAAAGGCATTTGTTGCTGTTCATTCGAATGATTATGAATTTGAATCGGCTGGGAACTACTTGGTTGTAAGTAAACATGAAAACTTAAATTACGATGAAAGATTAAAAATGTTATCAAATGCAATGATTGTATTCTCATCATTTATGAAAGATGATAACGATGGGAATCTTGCTTAAAGATAGTCTTTGATTTTTATAACCTTATAGATTTTCTAAGGTTAGCAATGATTAAAAAGAGCATTAATCATGAATTATGCTCTTTTTTTATGCGAATTTAAAAAATTTTTAAAAAAAGTTTAAATTTACTATAAACTTTTTTGCCACTTTAGCCGATATAGATATTAGGGAAATTTTTTCCTTTTGCTATAAGGAAGTAGCAAATAACTCAAGGAGGAGTTGAAACAATGTCTATTCTTTCATCTAATAACTATGGGAACAAAAATATAGGTAAAGCTCTTGATGCATTTTTCGGCAACAAGAAAGTAAGCAAATCCCACAAAACTTCTGGCTTAGATAGCACTCCAAAAGCAAAGACTTCTATGCTTGACCAGCTTCAGTTGTCTTCTCAGACAAAGCTAAAAAGCATCATTTCAGAATACAAACAGAGTCAGGCTTCTAAACTCAGCATTAGCATAAATGTTAAGGCTGATAAGCCTATTACTGATGATTCTACAAAATCAAAGCTTTCTGATAAAGCTGATAAAATGCTTAGATTGATAAGCAGAAACGATGATGAATACAAGCAACTCAAAGGCAGCTTCGAAAAAATGTTCGAAGACGTTTTGGGCGCTTTCAAAGATAACCCCTCTATGGAAGAAGTTCAAGGCATGGATATAGCTCAGAGTGCTTCTATTTCTATCGAAGAAACTACTGGCGAAATAACCATTCAAGATGGCAATAGTTTAAAGACTGTTAAATATTCTTCTTACAAGCTTACAATGAACTTCACAAACGTAGAAGCACAGCAGGCTTCTGAAAACAAGTCTATCGCTTCTGCATTCACTAATGCACTGGCTGATTTCTTCGGCTACGGTTCTGATAGATCGGTTTCTGATGACAGATCTTCTGCAAATGCTTCATTGAAAGCTTCTTCTGCTTCTTTCTCTTATGAAGCAGCTTCTTTAAGCTATAGCGAATCAACTTCTAGAGCTGCAAGAGCTTCTTCTAATGCTAACGTAAGCACTGTTAATACTGCTTCCTCTTCTTATATGAGGCTTCAGGAACTTGCTCTCCAAGGCTGCGACCCAATAGTTCTTGATCTTGGTGGCGAAGGCATACAGTTAACCGAAGCAGGCAAAGGCGCTAATTTCGATATCAATGCTGATGGTATTATGGATAAGACTGCTTGGGTTAAGGGTAATACCGCAATGCTAGTTTACGATAAGAACGGCAACAACGCCATTGATAACGGTTCTGAACTCTTCGGCGATCAGAACGGTGCTAAAGATGGTTTCAAAGAATTGGCAAAATACGATTCTAATAAAGACGGCAAAATCGACAGCAAAGATACAATATATAAGAATTTGAAGCTTTACCGCGACTTGAACGGCGATGGCAAAATGCAGGCCAACGAATTCAATACTCTTCAGGAAATGGGTATCAAAGCTTTGAATCTTGAATGCCGCGATTGCGACGAAGATGTTAATGGTAATTCAATCGTTCTCAGAGGCAGCTTTGAACGAGAAGACGGAACCAAAGGCGAAATGGCCGACGCTATATTCGGCTATTCCGAACTCTAAGAACTAGATTAGCTTAGTATAAAACAAAAACAGCCGCCAATGTTTTGACGGCTGTTTTCATTTTAGGAAAACATTAGAAAGTTTGGAGATTAAGCTTTTTGGTTGAATATTATTTTCCACAGAAAAACTATAGAAAAATAGGTCCCAATAAAAAATGGCAATAAGCCAAATATTATGGAGCCATACAGTAATAATCTGTCTTGGGTTAACATACAAAAAAGGAAAGGTATCATTAACCATAAAAATAGACCATTCATTAATCCTATAAATTCTTTATCATCTTTCCAAGGTCTAATAAAGTATATTGAACCAAAGTAGCTAATGAACAAGGATATTATTGAAAAGACTGCTAAGTGGTCATTGTTATAAACCAAGTCTTTAAATGCTATCGCTAGCCATGAGATAATATAAGAAATACTTATTAAAAGCTTTACTCTTTTATTTTCAGGATTCTCTTGGTTTAAATATTTATTATTTAACTCATTATTTAGATTAGAATTTTTTTCATTTTTTAAAGCATATTCGTTAGATAAGTAATCTTTTTGCTGATTTATTTGTTCAAGGCGAAGCTTATTAAGATTAATTTCTTCTAATTATCTTTTTCTTAATTTTTCTAGCTTCTTTATTGCTCTTTTTTTCATGAATTATGTTTTAGCAAAAAAGCCTGGAAAACCAGGCTTTTTGTTTTGTGAAATACTAATTTTTTTGCTTTTCGCTCTATGCTCTAAGCTTTATTCATCATCGTCTTCTTCGTCGTCATCGCCTACAAGTTCTTCTGGAACTTCAAAGAGACCAAGTTCTGAACTGTTGGCAAGTAAAGTAAGAGCTCTTTCTTCGTCTTCTCTTTTAACAACGATTTTGGGGAAGGGGCGTTCCAATGGGCTGTTTACGCCAAATATGCTGCCAAGAGTGCTTGCGGCTTCGTTTGGTTCTACGAACATGAAATTAATATCGTTCTGGTCAAGAAGATCCATGACCTTTTTTAGCATTTCACCATCCATTGATTCAAGAACGGTAACAGCTTGAGATGGTTCTATTTCGCAGTAATGTCTCCAGAGATTGTTAAATTCCTGAGTGCTATCAACACGTTCAAAAACAGGTTCTTCAAGAAATACATATTCGTCATTCTTGTCTATAACAGCTCTGACTAATTTTAAACCACAGTCAGGGCAACCTGTCTGACCTTCGTGAAATTCTGTATGACACTGGGGACATAGCATAAATTCACCATCTATTTTAACATTGATATTGTTTAAATCTTCAACTAAATCGACATTGCAGTTGTCGCAATGAGTAAAACCTTCTCTGAACTCGCCTTTGCAAATTGGACAGAACATTTGCTTTGCTCCTAATTGATTGTTAATTAACAAGAATGTTAGCATACCTTAGAAATTAAGGCAAGTTTTGCCTTGTTCAGTAATAACAATCGCAATTGAAGTTAAAAATATGCTATACTGATAAAATTAGAGCTTATTAGGGCTTTAACTGCATTAAAATAGAACGCCAATATGAATAACACAGAAAAGATAAGGACAAACAGCCAATTTGGGGCAGCAGGTTATTGCCTTCTTGTTTTTCTGTTTTTTTTATATATAAATTCTTTTGGGCTTTATGGCATTAAATTTGCAGCAGGAGCCATAATAAGTTGGTTAACTGGCGGAATAATATGGGTATTAAGAGTTCTCTTTCAAAGTGGAGATGACCCTGAAGGTGTAGACAAACCTTTTGGCTGGATGTTATTCCTTTTGTTTCCATTATTTTTGCCCTTAGCTCTTCCATTATGGATAATTCCATGTATTCTTGTTGTCTGCTATTCAATAACGGTGGCTGCTTTCGGTGGTCATGGGAAGCATATCTTCAATCCGGTTATAGTGGCAGTGGTTTTTATGATGTATGGTTACGGCGATATGGGGCTGATTGATGCTTCTCGACCTTTCCCATCTTCTAGAGAAGGTTACAGGGTTTGGACATCAGGTATCCCACCAAGAGCCGATATAAGAGATGTTTTTTCTTCTGTTCCAGCTAAGTCTGCTTTTGGTTTTACCTTAAAAGGGCTGATTCCTTCTATTCCAGGAAGTTGCTTTGGTTCTGTAATTTTGTTAGCTTCACTTGTTTTTTCGCTTGTTTTCAGAAGATGTATCTGTTGGTGGTTGGTTTCTGTTGCTTCGATTTGTCTTTTCGGCTGGTTATTGCCGCAGCCAGCTGAATTCAATATTCCCTTTACTAATATTTTATTTATGGGAATTATGCCCTCGCTGCTTTTGTGCGGAATTGCAGATTTTTCAACCCTTCCTGAATCAGCGTTGGGGCAAGGGATAAATGCTGTAATTTTCGCAGGCTTTGCTGTTTTTATGCTTTACAATTCGTCTAATATTCTGATGCCTGTTTATGGCTTTTTGCTGGCACAGGTGGTTTCGCCTCTTGTAATTGATATGGTGGGAGCAAAAGATGAACAAAAATAGTCTTTGGTCAGAAATTAGATTTATGCTTATTTTGAGTTTTATCTGTGCTTTGTTCCTAGGCGGAACCAGGATAGCTATTGGAGAACGGGCAGAATTATCTGACAAGACTATTGATTCTATCTATAATATTTTAGGTGAAAAAATAGACCATAACTCTATTTATGAACAGTTTGCGAAGGATTTTAAACAGCTAAATAAAGGTCGAATTAAGATTTGGAAAAATAATAAAAAACCGTCAATTCTAGCTTATGAAGCTACTGGCAGTGGAATGTGGGCAGAAATAACTCTGGTTTTTGTTGTAGATTCTTTCAAAAAAGAGCTTTTGGGGCTTAGGGTAACTGAGCAGAAAGAAACACCTGGAGTGGGTAGTAAAATCTCTGAAGAAGAGTTTTATACGCAGTTTACCGCAATGTCATATCAGAATGAAGTAAAAGTCGATGCAATCACTGGTGCGACAACCAGTTCGAAGGCTGTGGAAAAGCTTTTGAATAAAGCTTTAACTCGGCAATTATCATTGAAAAAGGAGAACTGAATAAGGCCCACTTTCTTAAAGGGGGATAAAGGGGAGGATGTTCTAAAGCTTCCCCTTGAGGGGAAGTGGTTCCGAAGGAACCGAAAGGGTGACTGAGCTAGAGGAAATCCTGTTTAGCGATAGCGTATAATAAACCATAGAACTATGGTTAACTCTAATTCTGTCACCACCCCGTCAGCCATTCGGCTACCACCCCAGCGACTTGCTGACCTCCTGTCGCTCGCTTGCACGCCGCCATCCATGGCGGCAGTCCTCAAGTAGGGGCTTTAGGAAACATCCCTTTTCTAAATGGAAGTTAAAAAAGGTAACAAATAGGAGTTCGATTTGGTAAAGAGTCTGAAAATAATATGGCGCGGAATGATACTTGAAAACCCAGTATTTATACTGGCATTGGGACTTTGCTCAACTTTAGCAGTGACTACAAAAGTTGAGAACGCCTTCTTTATGGCTGTAATTGTAGGCTTAACGACCATAGTAACCTCTGTGATCTGTTCTTTGCTCCGCTTCAAAATACCTTTCAGATTCCGACTTCTTTCTTACATGCTTATTATTGTTTCCGCTGTTATTACAGCAGAACAGCTTCTTAAACTCTTTTATCCTGAAATTGCACGTGAATTAGGGGCTTACGTGAGTCTTGTTGTTACAAACTGTATTGTTATGGGCAGAATGGAAGCTTATGCTTCATCCCATACAGCAAAAGAAAGCTTTTGCGATGCTCTCGGAGTCTCGTTAGGTTATATGTTGGTTCTTATGGCGATTTCCATTGTTAGAGAAGTTCTTGGAAACGGCACTGTTTGGAATCTTGCTATAATGCCTGAAGAATTTATTCCTTGCAGAGTCTTTTCTTCTCCTCCAGGCGCTTTTATTGTTTTCGCTCTATTTTTGTTCTTAACAAACTGGCTTAGAAGCTTTGGGAGGAAAAACTAATGGATTTGAACCAGATTATCTTTTTGCTTCAAATTGTTTTTACTGCCGCAATAGCTGAAAATATGGCTCTTTACTATTTCTTAGGCACCTGTCCGCTGATTTCTGTTTCGTCTGATTTGCGAACTTCTTTTCAGATGGGGCTGACAGTTTCTTTTGTAATGCTGATTGCAACAGCTTTTAATTTTGTAATTTATCATTATCTGCTTGTGCCGCTTCAGATCGAATATTTGCAGCTTCTTTTCTTCGTTCTGGTAATTGCTGCTGTAACCCAGTTTTTAGAGCAGTTTCTCGATAGATTTTTCCCAGAAATTTATGCTTCTTTCGGTATCTTCTTGCCGTTAATCGCTGTTAATTGTGCCATTCTCGGCGTTTGTATATTTGTGGTTTTAAGGGAATATGACTTCGTCAGCTCAGTTGCTTATTCGTTAGGAAGCGGATTGGGTTGGCTTTTGGTGATTTGCCTTATGGCCTCTTTAAGACGCAGGGTTGATGAAACTAGAATTTCTATATATCTTGGCAAAACAGGCATTACTATGCTGATTGCCTCTGTTATGGCGATGGCTTTTTATGGCTTGTCTACTGTTATTAAAGGATTAGGCTGAAATGACTCTGATTTATAGTATTTTGGCAATCTCTATATTTGTATTGCTTTTGTGCGGTTTTATTGTGATGACCGGCAAATTGCTGGGGCAGAGCGGTGAAATAGAGGTTTCCATCAATCAGAAAAATGAATTTAAAGCCAATAGAGGTTTAAAGCTCCTTGAAGTTCTTGCAGCCAATAAAGTCTATTTACCTGCTGCCTGCGGTGGGAAGGGAAACTGTGGAAGATGTAAAATCAAAGTTTTAGCTGGTGGCGGATATTTGACTTCCCTTGAGAAATTATGTCTTACGGATAAAGAGCAGTCTGATGGTTTTCGATTGGCTTGTCAGATAAAAACAAGAGAGAATATAAAAATAAATCTGCCTGAAAGTATGTTGTTAGCTCATAGCTTTAAAGCGGAGCTTGTAAAGATTGAAACCCCTGCTTTTAGAATTAAAACCCTTCATTTTAAGCTTGAAGAGGGCGAGAAACTTGATTTTCAAGCTGGGCAATATGTTCAGATTACTAGAAGTCTTCCCTGGGAAAATGTTATTAGAGCTTATTCTATTTCGTCTTCACCAGATTTAGAGAATGAGTTTTCGCTAGATGTTCAACTTATTGAAGGCGGAATAATGAGCAGTTATCTGCATAGTCTTGAAGTTGGAACTAAGCTGGATTTCTGTGGCCCCTTCGGTGATATGTCGGTTGATGATTCTTCTGCATATAATGAACATAGTATTTTACTACTTGTGGCAGGTGGTGTTGGCTTGGCTCCTATGCGGTCGATTGTCAGTTCTTTAATAAACAAAGGTTTTAAAGGGAAATTAGTTTTGTTACATGGTGTCAGAAGCAGAAGAAATCTTTACTGTGAAGATGAATATAGGAGCTTAATGAAAAAACACCCTGAATTTGAATATATACCAGTTTTGGCTGAACCTTCATTAGAAGACGGTTGGGTAGGGAAAACCGGATTAGTTACAGAAACCTTAGAGGAATGGCTAAATTCTAATAAAGAGGGGCTGCCCTCTGCTGAAGCATTTTTATGCGGTCCTTCAGCCATGATGGAAGCTGCTTCAACGCTTTTGAGAGATAAGGGCGTAGCCGCTGAGCATATTCACTCTGACCCCTTTAGTTTTTAGGCTTTTGGGAGGGTTAGAAGTCTACCCGTTGTCATAAACGTATAGCTTTCAGGGCTAAAGCCCATACGCTATACTTTTTATGACAAATGTGTAGACTTCTCACATCTCTGCTCCCTAAAGCGTCCTGGAGGGACGCTACTTCAATAACCGTGGGCAACGTGTTGCCCACGGACTAGAACAAAAAATAAAGCACCCCGTTTGAGGGGTGCTACTTTTTCCCCAAGGGCATCACCGATGCCCTTGGGAATATAGTATCGTCCTGCCGGACGAGGATTTAGAGAGAGTCTAGTCCTAGGGTGTCTTCGACACCCTAGGTTATTAATGTAATGTCCTGCCGGACATATAATTGCTCAACAAAGCCAATAACACCACAGACTTCCATTTGCTAAAGCCAATCCACTCATCTCTAATATATAGGTTTCGCGTCTACTGTCCGCTCACTTATCACCAACCACAAACCACTAACCACTAACCACTAACCACTCATCTCTCCAAAAAAGATTGTTGAAATAATAATAATACTTTGGTATCATTGATACTAATAATACTATTGATACTATTGATACCATTGATACCATTGATACTATTGATACCAATAAATCTAAATTAAATTAGAATCATTTTATAAGAGGAAAATAGATGGATTTGGCTAGTCTTTTAGGTGGAGAATCAAATTGTATCGAATACAAAGAAGCTCTACCCAACAATAGTTTGAATTATATAAAAACAGTTGTTGCCTTTGCAAATGGCAAGGGCGGTAAAATTGTTTTTGGAATAGAAGATAATAATTTAAATATTGTTGGAATAGCGAGTGATAAAGTATTTGAAGTTATAGACTCTATATCAAATGCCATTTCAGATAGTTGTTCCCCAACAATAATACCCGATATTTCCTTAAAAACGATAAATAATCGAACTATAATAATCGTTGAAATAGATAGAGGAAAGCAAAAGCCCTATTATATTAAATCATTAGGCATTGAAAAAGGTACATATATAAGAGTAGCTGGAACCACCAGATTAGCAGATAGAACAATTATAAAAGAATTGATGCTGGAAGGTTCTTTTAAGAGTTTTGATAAAGAAATAATAAAAGATTTAATATTAAAAGACAGAGATATCAACAGCTTTTGTAAGATGCTTTACAATATTGCTTTAGCAAATAATCAAAAAGGAAATAATATCAAAAAAATAACTAAGAATCAGTTAATTTCTTGGGGCGTATTAGCAAGAATTAAAGACAAATTGTTCCCAACTATTTCTTATGCTTTATTAACAGGTAATGCAGCTTTCCAAACAGAAATACAATGTGCTGTTTTCAAGAATGCGTCAAGAACAGTATTTGTCGACAAACGAGATATTACAGGAAATTTATTTGAGCAATTAGAAGAAAGTTATAAGTATATTTTAGGAAAAATAAATCTTGGTGCTGAAATTAATGGCATAAAAAGAGTAGATAAATATGAAATTCCGCCTGAAGCAATTCGTGAAGCTATTGCCAATGCCATACTTCATAGAAATTATTTGAACAAATCAAATATTCAAATTGCTATATACGACAATAGAGTGGAAATAACTTCACCAGGAGGATTGATTTCTAGTCTTAGTATAGACCAGATAAAATCAGGTATATCGCAAATTAGAAACGAAGCAATAGCCTCGGTTTTTAAATATGCAAATATAATAGAACAATGGGGAAGTGGAATTCCAAGAATTATTGAACTTTCTAAGGAATATAATCTTAGAGAACCAGATTTTTTTGATTTAGAGTCTTCTTTTAGGGTTAATCTTTTTAGAAAAACTGAATCCAGAAAAACTAATAAGAGTTCAAATAATAATTCAAAAATAGATAAATTGTTTATAGATCTGATTAAGAAGAATCCAAAGATTACTTTAAAGGAAGCTGCTGATAGTTTAAATCTGTCGATTGCTACTATTAAACGTGTTGTTGCTAGACTGCAAAATAATGATATTATTCAGCGCTTAGGAAATAACAGAAAAGGTGAATGGAGAATGCAGAATTGAGAAATGAGAATTCTCATAAAGCCTATATGCTATACTTTTTATGACAATGGGTAGGCTACAAACAGATAAATAGTGATTTTTCATCAAATAACGAGTTTTAGCACAGCTTCGTCACAGAATTAAACAACTTGGCGTTTGACTAGTTCAGAGAAGATGCCGCCTTTGGCGACAAGTTCGTCGAAGGTGCCGATTTCAGCTACACGTCCTGAATCTAAGACTATAACACGGTCACAGTTGCGAATGGTAGAAAGCCTGTGAGCCACTATAATACGAGTGGCGTTGAGTTTGTCCAGACTTTGGGTGACAACACTTTGAGAGCGGTTATCCAGCGCACTGGTAGCTTCATCAAAAATAAGAATTGAGGGCTTGTTTACTAAGGCGCGAGCGATTAAGATTCTTTGTCTTTGACCACCTGAAATATTTGAACTGCCTTCACTTATGTATGTTTGCATTCCCATAGGCATTTTAGCTATGTCTTCTGCTATGCTGGCAGCTTCTGCGGCTCTCCATGCATCTTCCTGAGTAAGAAGTCTTGTTCCCACAATGTTTGTGAATATATCACCAGCCATAAGCTGACCGTTCTGCAAAACTACGCCCATCTGTGATCGCACAGAGGTAAGAGAAACATCTGATAGATCCTGCCCATCGTAATATATTGCGCCCTGCTTTGGAGTTTCAAAGCCTAAGAGCAGTCTTATTAAAGTGCTTTTCCCACAACCTGATTTGCCGACTATTGCAACATTTTCACCTGAGGTTATATGAAAACTGACATCCTGTAAAACATCTTCACCGCCTTCATAAGCAAAAGATAGATGGCTGACTTCTATATCACCGGAAAGAACGCTTGCGTCAGCTTTGTCAGATGTAGTTTCTGGTAATTCTTCAAGAATAGGCTTCAGATTTTCTATCTGAGGCTGAATTCTGAAAAGTTGAATAATAAAGCTTAAAACAGTTCCCAAAGAAGAGTTGAAAGCAGTAAACGCGGCACTAAACGCCATAAACTGAGGGTAACCTATGCCGCCGTTGGCATCATTTTCATTAATTCCTATAATTGCAATGTAGTAAAGAAGCATTGTCAGAATAAAAGGCTGAATAGAGTTTATAATATTCGTGTAATTGTTTAACCATCGCAATTTCAGGTTCCATTTCTGCTGTTCGCCAAAATCTCTGCTCCAAAGCTGATAAGCCTGTTCCTCAGCCCCTTGAACTCTGAATTTGGAAAGACCTGCAAAAATCTGCTGAACGGTTCCAGCAGTTTTATTAGAGCTGCTGACCAACTTTCTCTGAATGGTCAAAGTGTAGTAATAAATCAGAGATATAATTAAAAAGTGAATCAACCAGACGCCAAGTGCTGTAAAAGTCAGGCTGAAACTGTAATAACACATCAGAATAATGGTCCAGAAAGAGAAAACGAAGCTGAAAAGAGTTCCGACAAAATCTCCGGAAACAAGCTCTTTTACTGTGTTGAAGCCACTCATACGGCTCGCAAGTTCGCCAACAGTAAAACGTCTGAAAAATTTGGCGGGCAAAGACATCAGTCTTCCCCAAAGAGCAGCTTCTGAACTTATTTGCAATTTGGTAGAAATACGAATTATTGCGATGGAACGAATAAAAGAAAGAGCACTGACAGTAAAAGCTGTTACCAGCATAACTTGAGTAACAGTCGTTAAACCCTGTCGGTCGAAAACTGGGATTATATCCTGGAATATTGTTTCTGTAATAATTGGCGTTACAAGTGGAACCAACCCGGCAAAGATGCTTACAACAAGAATAGTTAAGTAATCTGCTTTCCAGCACTGCAAGAACATAAACTTTAACAAATCGAAAACGCTCAGTGCTTTGGGCAAGAAGCCAGCATAGCAGGCAAAGGCATCAGAACCTATATTTTTAGCTATTTTTCTTGTCACTCTGACGCCATTAGGTTGTTGAACTGTGACCACTTTATATGAGCCAGGCGATTCTGGAATTAAAGCGGCAAGTTCTTTGTTTTCGCCATAATAACCAATCATTACGCCTATATCTTTTTTATACCAGTCTGAGGGTAGGGAAATATAGCGAATCTGCATATTGCCCTTCTGAATAAGTCGATTTAAAAGTCCTACAGCATCAAGCTTTTTGATCATAGTTTCAGAAATAGTAATGTTATCAACAGGCATATTAAAAGCTTTTGCAACAGTGCGAACTATAAAAATGCTTTCTTCTGTTTTTGAATTTCGTTTTTCGCCTGTTTTTTCAATAATTACAGATTCTTCACCAAGCAGATTACTGATAGAATTTTCTATAATCAGCTTTTTGTTGTATTCTCTGGCTTGAATTCTTCTGCTTAAACGCTTGTCTTCTGACTTAAAATGAACACCTAGCAGCATGGCAAAAATCTGTTCATTGTCTTTAAAGCTGTTTATCAATTCTTCATGAGTTTTGCAGTCTTCTAAAACAATCTCTTTTCGCCAGCTTAAAAGCACATCGTCACCGTGATCTGCCAGACTACTTAACCATGAAATTGTGGTTAAATTCTTGAACCAGAATTTCATTATTTTTTTTAAATTATCAACTGACTGAGTGTCAAAGGCTTGGTTTTCGATTTCAGAATCTTCTACGGCAAAAAGAATTACTTTTATTCTTTTGTTGTCTATTGCAGGGAAAGCAGACTGACCTGGTTCTATATTCATTAAAAATGACTGGCGAAAAGAAGCTTTATCGTTTGTAACTGCATATGCTTCTAATTTGCCTGTTACTACATGAATAAAGCTAACCGAATCATCTAATGAATAACGTTGTCCTGCAAGAAGTTTCAACTAGTGTTTATATCCTTTTTAAAACTAAGTCATACGAAATCATTATAACTATGATTAAAATGTTATTCAATAATTTCTTTGGCTTAACCAAATACAGAAGAGGTCTTTTTATTGATTTCAATTTTCAACTTATACCTGATTTCTAATTCCTATTAATTCATAAATATTATATTTACGAACTTTACCCTTAATAGAAACTCTTCTTAGATATTTAACTTTGGCTTTGCCTTTTGTAAGACCAATTGTGGTTCCTGAAATTATAATACCTGTTTCTGTGGTTCCGTTTTTGGATTCTGTCTTAAATCTTGAAGCTGAATTAACAGGGTTGCCTATTACAGTAAAGTCTAGTTTGCCAGAATATGAACCTATTCTGCCCGAAATAACACGACCAGAAGCAATGCCTGTATATAGCTTTGGCAATTCACTTGCTTTTGCTTTTTCAACCAGTTCCAAAGAAGCCTTTGCTGCCCTTAAGCCATGTGATTCCTTATTTGGATTGTCTCTGAATACAAGCATAATAGTATCACCAATAATTTTATCAATGCTACCGCCATATTTTTTTGTAACTTCTTCTGCAATAGACATAAATTTGCTTAACAACTTTATAGATTTTTGTGGAGTTATAGAAACACTAATTTTGTCATAATCTTTAATAGCAGAAAAAACTATGGTAGCTTCTAAATATTCGCCACCGGGCAGTAATTTAAGACTATCGCTCTCCTCTATATCAGAAAATGCATCTTCCGAAACATATGATTTTAAAATGTTTCTTTCTTTCAAGTTAATAACTAGTTTTTTAAAAGAGTTGTTTAAATCTTCAAACTCATCACCACTTTTTATTTCTGTAACCCATTTATCACTGCCTTTGGCGATAGCAGAAGCATTTGAAGCCATTAATAATACGGGGGCAACAATAAGTATGTCGAGAAGAATATTTGAAAAATATAGTATCAAAGATAAATATGCTATTATGTAGACTAATACTTTGATTATAAATGAAGTATCATCATAACCAAACGCTTCTTTGATTGTGGCAACAGCTAAATGCGGTATAAACTGGTTCCTTCTTTTGATTAAAATCTTATTTCCATTCTCTATTATTCCAGATAATGTGTTTTGCAAACATAGTTTTTTATCTTCTATGTCTATAATACCACTTCCATTCCATATTGCAGTATCACCACTATTTTCTAGTGGAATAAAAGCATAATCTATATTATAGTTCCATTTTTTCTCCTTATACCCTTTTTGGTAAAGAAGAGAATTCTTAAGGAAAGAGTTCAAAATAGGCGTAGGTTCTAGATTTGTTGAAAGTATACCTATTATATTTTTTTTGTTATTAGAGTAATAATATAAATAATTTATAGTAAAATAATAAACAGTAAGCATTCTATTTATACTTATAATTTTTCCATTATTTTTCAAAAAATCATTAATCATTTCACTATCATATGTTTTTCCAAGCAATTCTAGCTTATTTTCAGGTTCTCTAGAGGTATTGTTTTCTTCTTTCGCAAATTTTAATGTTTTTTCAAAATATATGTCTGTTAAAGCGTCATTATTATAGCTTCTTTGAGATTTAGAAATCCTTTTGGGGTATTTGCATATAATTTTATTTTTTTTGCAAAGATTTTTTATTTTTACAGGTGGAGGATTAAAATATAAAATAGCATTGCTTATGGGGGTTTTGTTACCAATACTATTAAAGTAATTAATAAATTCTTGACTATTTGATTTTTCTTCAGATATTAATTCAGATAATTCTAACGCTGATTTTTCTAATTCTGCTTCCAATTCGACAATATAATTATCTAATTCTTGAGAAGTGAGTTCGAAAAATGTCTCAACATAGTTTTGAATTCTAAGTTTGCTAATAAATTTTTCAGTTTTATTTACGGAATACAGCCCTAGAGTAAATATTGTAAAGGGGAAAATTGTTGCAATCAGCAATAAACTTAAAATTTTATATTTAAACATAATTTTTTCGTTAAAGCCAAACAAAGAGACATTTAAGAAGTAAATACCTGAAAAGAACATTATCAGTAAAAAAGTTTTTCTTATAGCACTTATTTCTTCATTAACCTTTTCCCAATATTTCCATAAAGGGATGTAATAATCTATAAAAGGGAAAAGTTTCCCATATTTTTTGTTTAAATTTGCTGAACCTGAATGTAAAACATGCCTTACAAATTTAGCTGAAGCTGGTGCGACAATATGTAGTCCTTCTTTATCTTGCCTTATGCCGCTATGGAATAATTCAGGCTTTTCTTCGTTTTTATAAACATTAACTTCTTTAAAAACAATTTTTATTTCTGGGTAATCAGCATTTAACCTTTCTAACATTTTATGAAAGTCAAAATTTTTGCCTTGTATAACAGTAAAAAATCCTGTGCAACTTTTTGAAGGGCTATTAAAATTACACAAAATAAAATATAGCTCTCCATCATATTTTACGGAAAAATTTTTAGAAACTTTATTAAGATGCATTGAAATGTTTGTAATTGTTTTGAATATTTGCTGCAAAAGAAAGGCAAACTGTTCGTTTGTTTCGTATGTTTCTATTAAATCTGCTTTGTTGTTTCCCTGATGAAATTCTTTTTCTATGATGTTTTTAATATGTTTTTTTAAAAAATAAATTGGCAGATTTTTCAATTCGTTAGTTTCATTTTTATCTTTTAAAACAGTAACTTTTTCAACTTTATCATCAAAAAAAAGACAGAAAAGACTTTCTCCACAGAGTATTTTATCTATTTCGTTTTTTAGTCTTTCTAAAGGTAAAGTAGCATCTAATTTTTGTATTTCTTTTATTTGTTCCTCGAGATAATTTTCTGGAGTGATTATATTATTATATTTCTTTATATCTTCATAAGCTTTATGAATTAAATCTGTTCTGACAAAATAAGCATTTTTTTTACAGAATATTTCAAAACCAACTAATGCCATTATACAGGGAAACAAAAATAAGAAAACCCAGATGAGCCAGAGTCTTATCTGTGGTATTTTGATTTTTCTTTTTATCTGTTTTAGTTTATCTGACATCTATAAGCTCTACCGATTCTGAGTCGAATTCCTTGATTATTAAGTTAGGGGTTAGGGAAGAGGAATTCTGTAGAATGGGCTTTAGGACATCTTCTAAAGATTTTTTGCTTATCAGAATCTTGCTTTCTGTAAGTTTCGTTTTGGCTTCTAAATCTGCAGCTCTACCAACTACATCACCATTAACAGAAAAATCTTTCCTTCCTTTTACAGTTCCTATTGTTCCTGTAATAGCAATATCTGTATCTATGCCTATACCGTTTTGAATAGTAAACAAACCAGCTTCTTTTCTCTCTCTATTAAATTTCTCTAAAGCTTTCCTCATGGCAAGTGCAGCTTTTGATGCTCTTATTACTTGATTCTCCTTTTCTGGTTCATCATAAAAAACGGCTTGAATAGCATCTCCAATGTATTTATCAATAATACCGCCATTTTCAGAAATTGCCTGCTGCATTTTTGTAAAATAGCTATTTAACATTTCAACTATTACAGAAGGTTCATATTTTTCACTTGTACCAGTGAAATTCCTTATGTCAGAAGAAAGTATAGTTACTCTTTCCAGCTTTCCATTGCCAGCTTCTTGAATATTATCTTGATTAATTGATTGAATAAGCCTGTCTGAAACATATCTACTTATCATGAGTTTTTGTTTAACAGCTAAAGACATTTCGTTAAAAGCAGAAGTTATAGAGTCAAATTCATCTTTTGAAAAAGAATCTATCGTTATTCCATATTCTTTGTTTTCTAATGAATCTATAGCTTCTTTATATATTTTCACTGGTTCTTTAATAAATACAGAAATAAAACCTGTCAGTAAAAACATTAGAAATAACGCATAAGCTAATAAAAGAGGGAAAACCATATTTATTCCCAAAGTAAGCTTTGTATTGTAATTGCTTTTAGCTAATCCTCCAATAACAAAAGGATCATTATCTGTATAGATACATTTCTTAGCTATATTTCCATCAGACATATAAGCTTTTTCAGAAATACTGTCTTTCGATAATATGGATTTAGTAATAATATCATTTACTTTTCTGTATGAATCTCCCGTAATAGGATAGGTAGTGTTTCTTTCTATATAAAAATGATCGCTAATAGCTATTCCTAAATTAATTTCGGAATAATCATTTTTTGCTTCAAACCAGTTTTGTCGCTTTGGTAATCGAAAACCAGTGATATATTTGTAACGCAAGTCATCCCCATTAAGAACATTTATCAGTAAATTATGCTGCTTCTTGCTGTCCTTCACATAGAAATAAACAGCTGAACTGGTATCGTTAAATACCAGCAAATGTCTATGTGGAACAGATTCCTGTCCTGCACTTTGTTCTTCCATTAATGAAGTAATATAATTTTCTAATGTTCCAAGAGTTAAGGTTGATGACATATCGTCTTTGAGATTCGTATGACTCTTATTTAATATGTTTAAATTATTTGCGTATTTAGGTAGGAATACCCCATAACTATTTTCTATTTTTTCTTTATTATTTCTCCTACCCCAGTGATTAAAAATATAATAACTATTATCTTGTGATAATGCTACCAAATGTCTTGTCCATGTTCTAAAAAAAGTATCTTTTGGAGAAAGAATTCCATCCTTAATCTCTTTCATTTGATGGGTAAAACAGTTTTTTTCTATTTTATTTTTCATTTCATATATATATGAAAGATGTCTTTGATTATTTTCTTCATTTATTATAAAAATATTGTCCATTTCATTACTTAAATTTTGAGAAACATTATAATCAATTAATTTTGTGAACTTTTGGGTAGATATCCAGGTTAATAACCCCACACCAATTATTGGTAAAAACGTTATGGCAGACAATACTAATATAAGTTTATGGGTAAGATTAATAGATAATTTATATTTATTTCTATATATTTTTATAGACAAAACTATATATAGTAAAACAAGGAATAATGTTAGAAATTTAGCAGAGGAATAAATAATACGTAATTTTTCTAGTTCTTTCGGGAAAACTATATTTAATTTAAAAGCCTTATTTAAAAGATATGATTTATCTTCATTCTGGAATATTTGATAAGTATTGATTTGATTTTTTAATTCTGTCGGTAAATTAATGATATATTCACAACCTTCGTTCGTTTCTCTAAACAGGTCATCGCTAGAAATTATTTCATTCTGTGGTATAACTTTTATTTTTACTTCATTGCCACTATTATTATTTATTGCTGAATTAATTATAGAATCTGGATTTATCTGGCTCTGTGGAATAATTAAGGAATAATAACCATGTATACCTGTTTTACTAAAAGAATATTTTGAAATATTAAAAATTAATTGTTTTCCAAAATAATCTGTATAAAATGTCTTTGTATGATACTGATAAAACTTAAACCTAGTTAGATACTTATAAAGAATATGTTCTTTGACAACTTCAGATTTATGAATATGCTTTTTCGATTTAAAATATATTTCATATTGTCTAGCAAGAAAACCTATATCGTAAATAGTTTTTGTTCTCGAAAATTCTATTTTATCATCCTGATTTTCAAATTGTTGTTCTAATTCAGGAGAATAGTAAGCATAATATTTTTCCAGATTATTAGTTGCAAATGATATAAAGATTGGTGCAAATTTTTCTTTTGTTAATAAGACAAGCTTATCAAAAGTTTCTTTTTTATATAGATTTTGTGCAAAAGATTCATCTAATATTTTATCTGTTATTTCTTCTTTGAAATCTGGAAATAATACAGCATGAATTTTAGATATTTCTGAATTAATATAGTTGTAGGTTTCCAAATCACTTTTAAATTTAGTTGATACAGAAAGAATTTTTTGTTTTAAATCTGAACTTAGATCTTCTTTTGTAGAAATATATAAATCTTCTAATTTTTTGCTAAAAAAAATGAGAGGAATAAATATTATCAGAAAACCTATAACAACAATTTTTAATTTGTTTCTTTTTATTTCCTTGGACATGTGTAAATAGATTTCATCTTTCTATTCTAACTTCATCAAATCTCACTTCTCTTTATTCTTGTTGTTCTTCTCTTTCTTCGATAAGTCTGCGATATGGTCCGTCATGCTTAACCATTTCACGATGGATTCCTCGTTCAACAATTTTCCCATAGCTTAAAACTATGATTTCATCGCAGTCTCTTATAGTAGAAAGTCTATGAGCAATAACCAGACAAGAACAGCCTCGGTGTCTGATGTTTTCAAGAACTTTGATTTCTGTAATCGGGTCTAATGCACTAGTGGCTTCATCTAAGACCAAAAATGAGGGGTTGATAGCTAGAGCACGAGCAATTTCCAGCCTCTGCCTCTGGCCGCCGCTGAAATTCAGACCGCCTTCAGAAACTATGGCATCATAGCCGCCTTCCAGTTTTAGAATATCTTCATGAATACAAGCGTCTTTGGCTGCTTGAATGATATCGCTTTTTCTAAGAGATTTATCAAATAGAGCGATGTTTTCGGCTACTGTTCCGGTTATCAGGAAAATATCCTGATCAACTGCCGCTAAAGAATTCAAAATAACGGCTCTAGGAAGATTTTTGCGTTCAACACCATCAAAAGTAATTTTACCAGACCATTCTTCGTAAAGACCTGTAACGATTTTGGCTAAAGTGCTCTTTCCGCTTCCAGATGAGCCAACGACAGCAACCCATTTACCAGGACCTATATGAAGATTGAAATCTTTTAACAGAGGCGGCTCAAGAGGGCTGTAACCAAAACTTAAATCGCTAATGGTCAGTTCCCCCGAAAGTCTGTCTTTTGCGAAAGATTTTTCATTTTCGTTTTCAGGGAAATTCAACGGATCGACTTTGTAGTTTTGCACATCGTTGAGACGCCGCATTTGCATTTCTGTGGTCTGCAAAGAAGAACTCAGACTCATAATCTTGTTTACTGGTGCTTGAAAACTGGTCATAAGATTCTGGAAAGCCATAAACATACCTGCGGTCATTGCCCCATCCATGATGGAGAAACCACCAAAAGTCATTATTAATGCACCATTTATGCCGCTTAGTACGGTTGGAATTAAGGTAATAGACATAGACCAAAGAGTTGTTTCCTGCGAAGCAGAAAGAGTTTTTGTTTGATAGCCGGCCCATTTTGTAAAAAAGTCTGATTCATCGCCATTGGCTTTGATGGTTTCAATCATTCTTAGTCCGTTCATGCTCACGCCGTAAGCTTTTCCGGCATCTTGCTGTATTCGCATATTCAAGTCGGTCAAGCGTCTGCGCATTGCGAAAAATATGATGAAACCTATTATGCTGAAAGAAACGCCTATCAAAGTCAGAGTAACATTATATTGCAAAAGCAGTAATAAATAAAAGACCGCTACAACCAAGTCTAATACAGCAGTAGCAGCAGTATTAGAAAGCACTTCCGCAATAGATTCATTAAAGGCGACGCGTCCAGCTACTTCCGCAGCATAACGCTGATGGAAGAAATTCATTGGTAAGCGAAGTAAATGCCAAAAATAGCTTGAAGAGTCAGATATAGTCAGTTTCCTCTGCCATCTTGTCAGAATTATTGAACGAAGAAGTGAAATAACACCCGTTAAAACAAATGATAAAATCATCGCTAAACAGAAGCTAACCAGCCATTCTGGGTGTTTTTTTGTTAATATATCGTCCATGAAAATCTGATTGAATACAGGAGAAGCCAGACCTGGAATTATTGCACAGAATTCCAGCAAAATTATGAACAATAACGCCCACTTATCCAAAAAAAGCTTTTTGGCAACTTCTTTAAAGACGTTGTATCTTCCCCCTTCTTTTACAAAGCCGGCATCAGGAGTTATTTTCAAAGCTATTCCGGTGTAAGAGGTTACAAAATTCTCCCATTCAACTGTACGGCGCCCCATTGCGGGGTCGTTCAGATAGGCTATTCCGTCTTTTATGCCTTCTAATACTACAAAGTGGTTAAATTCCCAATGTATGATAAGCGGGAATGGTTTTTCGGGGATTAATTCCAAAATATTGTCGGCTCTCCATCTGTATCCATTCGCTTTACAATGCCTGTTGCGGGCAGCACGAATTATACAGCTTGCCTTACTGCCGTCACGATTTACACCACATTCCTGTCTGAGTTTTTCTAAAGGAATCCAAAGACCGTAATGAGCGAGAATCATACCCAAAGAGGCGGCCCCACACTCAGTGGCTTCCATTTGAAGAATCGTAGGAACTTTTACTCGTGAACCTATCTTTGCATAAAATGATGTTTTCAGTTTCTTAAATAAACCCATATATGCTCACCGAGTTCTTAACCATTGGCTTAGTTTGTAAAAAACTTTTTGAATAGGAGGTTGACGGTCGATAATAATAGAACCTTTGCAAAAACTGCCAGCTGTAACAATAGGCTGGTTTCCTATAGAAGAAGTCCATAAATAGCCAGATTCTGAATTAGGGTCTTTTACCAGATCAAAAGAAACTTCCATTAAAGCTGATTGTTGAGATGAAATAATCCACTGTGACAGAGAGTCAATTCCCAGACGTTTTTGAATTCCTTGAGTAGAAACAGGATACTGACTGACTGCACGAACTGTTCCTAAAAGACTGCCAGATTGAGAAGTATCGACACCGTTTGGCGCAAGCTGAATTGTCATACCTGGTTTGATTCGCTTGCCCTTTTCCACAGGAACATAAAGAACGCCTTTTAAATCTTTTGAATCACTGACAAGCCTTACAGAACAAATCGGCATACCACCGCTCAGAGTGGTTCCTTCGTCTACAAGAACTTCGTTTACGATGCCGTCATAATCAGAATAGACAAACTCGGCAACATTTTCCTGATGGCGATGCATATCGTATTCATGAACCCTGTTTAAAACTTCGCGGTCATTTTGAGATAATTCTGTGCCGTATTTTGCCATACGGGTAGATGCATTTTCTTGAGCCTGAACCACATGAGCAATAGGCTCACCGGCTTTTATGCTTTTACCAGGGTAGATGTATAATTTATCTAGCTTTCCGCCATAAGTTGAAGTTATGTTCACTATGCCCTTTGAGTCGATAATAAGACCCATTCCATCGACTTTTACGGTGAAAGAGCCGAAAATAGACCAAAGAATTATGGAAAAAATCATAACTTCAATAGCTATCAGCCCCAGCCAGCTTATGGGGTCAGTTATTGGAAGTACAGTATCGAGCTTTTCAGGTGAGCGCATCTTGTTTAATGCTTCTTTACTGAACAATTCGTTTTTATTCTTTGTGTATTTTGAAAGAATATCGCTATTTGTCTGCTTGTCTTCCATGTTTTTCCTTATTCTTTGAGCACCACTTCAATTTTAACTCCATCTTTTACATCACTGTATTCGTCTTCAACAACAATTTCGCCTTCTTTAAGCCCTGAAAAAACTTCGATGTAGGTTCCATCAACAGAACCAGTCTTTATGTCATGTTTTTCTATGGTATTTTTTTCTGAATTCCATACAAAAGCAGAAGAGTAAGAAGAATCTGCTAAGCATGAAATGGGTATACAAAGCCCTTCGTAAGATTTATCAGTCTTTATTAAAACTTTGTTATAGGTTAAAGGTTCAAGCAAATGAGATTGGTTATCTATTTCCCAGATTGATCGGCGTATTTCTGCTGGTTTATCAATACCAGGAGTAATTTCTACGAGTTTAGCCTTGAAAACTTCAGATTTGCCCTTGTTGCCAGCAGAATATTCTGTATCATAAGCTTTTGGGAAAGTATTTTCCATGAATTTCATACTAACCAGCTCGCCTAATGAAAGATTTTGAGTGCTTTCATTCTCAAGAGGCATAGAAAATAACAGTTTGTCAAAATCGCCGACAAGTGCTAATGGTGTTCCTGGCTGAACATATGAGCCTTCTCTATGATATATAAAAAGCACGTTTCCGTCTAACGGAGATTTTACTTCCTGCTTTTCCTGCTGTAAGGAATAAATTTTCAACTGGGTTTCTGCTTCGATTAACTCTTCTTTTGCTGCATTATACTGTGCTTCCGCTTCTTCGAATTTTTCCTTGGAAGTTGCATTCTTTGCCATCAGGCGTTCCTGGCGCTGAAAATTATTTGCAGCCTGGGCAACAGCAGCTTTTATTCTTCTTATCTGGCTATTTGCCTGCTGAATTTGCAATGGAATCTGCTCGTTTTCTATTCTGAAAAGAACATCGCCTTTTTTTACGGAACTATTTTTTTTAACTAATAACTCTGTAATTCTGCCATCTATCAAAGACACAGCATCAGTCATATTTTCACTGTATAAACGAACTGCTTCCTGTTCAAATTCCAAATGAAGCATGCGTTTTTTTACAGGGTAACCTTTTATTTGAAGGCTTCTTTTTTCTAACTGATTTGAAATGTGTTTTTCGTCTTTGTAATTAAGAAATGAGCCGTAGCCAACCAGAGCTACAGCAAGTAATAATATGAAGAGTATTGCTAAAAAGAACAGCTTTTTCATTTACTACTAGTGTGGTTGATTTTTACCGCAAAGAATGCAATCTGGATTTATGCAAACCCCATTTTCTAATGGATTTGAGCATTCTTCACAGATTCCTTCCTCATAACTATGGGTATAATACCCACCAGTTACATTGTCTAATTCATCATCAGAAAGTAGCATACCTGCCCTTTCTATGATTTCTTTAGCTTCTTCTATATTTGGGGTTTCTTCAACCTGTTTTTTAAGATTCCCGATTAGTTTCATTTCTTTCTAAACTTCTCTTGAAATATATATATAAAATCATTATAAACTCGGTGGAAGTTATATTCAATATTTTATTATGCAGAGGCTAAGGCAAGGTTCACCACTAACCACACAACTCCTAATTCCTAATTCCTAATTCTCCCTAATCCCTAATCCCTTTTATTTCCCCATAGCTTTTTCTAAGTTTGCTCTACCTAGATTGTATTCATAAAGAGCAGTGTAATAGTTGGTTCCTGCTCTAATAAGCTTTTCTTGAGCATCAGTAAGATTAAGCAGAATATCAACACCTTCTTCGTAACGGGCTTGAGCTATAGATAAGTTTTCTTTCGCTTTTAAAACAGCCTCTGCTGAAGTTTCAATATTCTTTTCTGCTGTTTTCATCTGAATATAAGCAGATTTAGTCTGCAAAATTATATTCTTGTCTACTCCGTCTACTTCTGCTTTTGCTTTTTTAACATCTGCTTCAGCTGCTTTAACACTATCTTTGGTCGCATTGTTGTTGAAAATTTTCCAGGTCATCATTACGCCCGCTTCCCAACTTTCGCTTCGATTAAAGTGAGTAGAATTATTGTCTGTAATGGATTTATTGGCTATAGCCGAAACGCTGGGTTTTTCATCTGCTTTTAAAATTTTAATCTGGGTTTCTTTTTGTTTTACGGTATTTTTAGCAATTTTTGAATCTAATCTGTTAGTTTTTGCAAATTCCAAACATTCATTAAGAGTCATTGGGTAAGGAGAATAATCGAATTTGTCCGTAGTATCAAAAACAGTGTCATCAGGCATACCGATTAAAGATAAAAGCTGATTTTCAGCAATTTCAAGAGCTCCCTTTGCGTCTACAAGATTTTGCTCATAGTTTGCAAGTTCAATTTCCATGTGAAGCAAATCTGATTTTACTAAAGAGCCTTCGTCATACTGCGTCTGAATGACCGACAACTGTTCTGATGACATTCTTACACCGCTTTCAGCTATTGTTACCAGATTCTTTCTTTGTAAAACATTATAATAAGCTTCTATAACAGCATAACGAATAATCTGCTCTTCGTTTTGCAGGGAAATATCTGCCGAATCTAATAGCAGACGCTGCTGATTTATCGTTTCTTCGATACGTCTGCCAGTTGAAATTGGAATCTGCATCGAAAGCGAATTCCCAAAACTTGTATTATGGTTGTTGCCGCCAAATCTATAAAGATTGGTCTGCCATGAAATATTTAAGCTTTTTGCTTTTTTTGCAGAAGAAAGCTGCCATTTGGCCGATTCTTTAATTTGCTTGGCTATTTCAATATTTTCATTGTTCTCCAAGGCCATTTTTATGCTGTCGTGTAACGACAACTGCAAAGGACTTTGAGCATATACTGAAATATGCAATGCAATAAAGAATAGAAAGAAAAAATAGGTTGTAATGTTCCTATTCATCCTGAGTTATTCTTTTGCTTGAATAGTATCGCCTCGTTCGGCTAATATTTTCAACCATTCAACCCATCTATCAACACCGACAGATATAGTTCTGTAGCCGCTGGTACATCTATAGTAATCGCCTTTTGGTCCATGTACTAGTTCATATATATAATTTCTTCCACCAGAAAAATTTTCTAGTTCTTCTTCTGTTAAAGTTGTATTGTTAATTTTTCCCATCTTGTTTTATCCTTCATTTACGTATTTTTACACATTTAAATGAAAATATAAAGAAAAAAATAAAAAGAGTCTTTTTAATTAACTTAATTCTTTATTGCTCTTTTTGTTTTGATTTTTATTCTTAGCAAGTAGTAAAATAGCTGATATGAAAAATAAAATTATAATTATATTGATATGCTTTTTCGTGATCATTACTAGTTCTGTATTTGCTCAGCAGACTATTACCATAGGAACTGAAACCAAGATTTTGAAGCCTTACTCAGCTTTTGCTGTTACAACAGACGAGACTGCGCGCTGCCTCAACTGCCATGCTTCCAGAATGCCGAAACTTGTTGAAGGCTGGGAACATAGCAGTCATGCAAAAAATGGGGTGGGGTGCTATGAATGTCACAAGGCTGAAAAAGGTGACCCTACTTCAAAACAGGGGCATTTCAGTTTTAACGTGCAGTTGGTGGTTTCTCCGGCACGTTGCGGTTCATGCCATCAGGAACAATATGAAGGCTTTGCTATGTCTGGTCATTCAACGGCTTTTGATACCATAAAGTTCCTGCCAATGCGAGAAAGCAATCCGGAATTATTTGAAACTTCATGCACAACTTGTCATGGAAGTGTTGTTAACATGAAAAAAGGCAAAGCTGCTGACGGTTCTTGGCCGAACATGGGAATTGGTCGAGTTAATCCTGATGGTAGTTTAGGGAACTGTGCTTCTTGTCATGGTTATCATACTGATTCTCTTGCCATCGCTAGAAATCCTGAGACCTGCGCAAAATGCCATAAGTCAGATTTTAACCCTGCTTATCAGGCTTGGAGCATGTCGGCTCACGGTTCAGCTAAAAATAAGGCAATTGAAGATGTTGATTTAACGAAAAAGCATTTGAATTTGTCTGATGATGCTGTAATGAAACCTAATTGCCAGGTCTGCCATATGCAAGCATCAACAAAGCATACAAAGGCGACACATAATATCTCTGAACGCCTTTCATGGAAGTTAGCTAATTTAAAAGCTGTACATACAGACGATTGGGGAACAAAACGTCTTGAAATGCAGAAAACTTGCAGAAATTGTCATGCCAGCACTCAGGTAGACCAGTATTACCGTAAACTCGATGCTGCAGTTGTATCTACAAATCATATTGTAGACAAAAAAATAACTCAAGAAACCCCATTTTGGCAGAAACTCAGCTTGCAAAATTCCCTAATGGCTTTTAGAGTAGGAATAGCAATGTTAGGTTCAGTAGACCCGCTCAAAATCGAAGAACTTTCGCATTAACTAATCCTTCATGCTCAAAACAAACTTTTTAAGTTACTAATAAGTATTTGAGTAATAACAATTATTTGCTTTAGTAGCGCCTTCCAGGCGCTTTAGTTTTTTGTATCTAAACCGTGGGTATCTACGATACCCACGGTTAATAATGTTGTGCCCTCCGGAGCTTGTCCGAAAACTAAGCTTTAAAAAGTCATTAGGATGAAAAAATAGAAATTATTTACAGATATAGGAATTAATATATTGAGAAAGCTAAAAACAGGATATTATTAATATATTTTTATCCCATAAGAACCATTAA
>JAFPZP010000087.1 GCA_017417215.1 Candidatus Rifleibacteriota bacterium
ATATCTTATATCTTATATCTTATATCTTTAATTACAATAACTACGCTGGCTTTGCCAGCTATTTAAAAGAGATTAGAGTAGTTTTTATCCTATCGGAAGTTTAAGTAGGTAATAGAAAAATACTAAGTAAAAAAGTAACTTCTTCCGATAGATTTTTGCGTAGTGTCAAAATTTTCCTTTACTAAAAAATTGGATATATGCAGAAAAAGATAATAAACAACAGGCAAAACAGACAAATCCGAGGCTTATTCCTCCTCGCCATAATTTGTTTTATATACATTACCCCTGTTTTTGCCTTCGAAATTTCTGTAGACACACAAAAATACCCAGTTGAAGTTTATGGTGACTACCTGGAATACAGAACCAAAGAAGAACAGGTCATCACCAAAGGCAGAGCTTATATTTCCTATCAGGATATGAAAATAAGCGGTGACAATATTCAAGCTAACACTGGCACCGAAGATATTTTTGCTCAAGGAAACGTAGACTTCTGGAAAGGCTACGATCAAGTCAGCGGCGATTTTATTGTTTACAACATGAAAACAGGCAAAGGCTGGATGCGCAATGCAGAAGTCAGAAAAAGCCGCAACTATTTTAAAGCAAAAGATGTTTATGTAAGCCCAGAACATACTATTGCCCATGATATTATGCAGACAACCTGCGATAACTTAGAAAATCCTCACTACAGTCTTGAAGCTAAAATGCTTGAAAGCTACCCAGGTCATTCTATGACAATGGAAGGCCTTAGAGCAAAATGGCATGGCAAAACCATTTTCTATCAAGCAGTCAACAAGAGTCAGGCTGAAGATAAACGCGGTAAGTTCTTTACCATGAGGCAGGGTTCATCAAGTATTGACGGCTATTATGTAAAACTAGCTACCGACCTTATGGTTAACGAATACATGTCTGGAAAACTTAACTATGACTGGTTTGAAAAAAGAGGCTTTGGTTATGGTTTCAATGGAAGCTACTCTGTTCCCAACAACCGAGGGAATGGTTCATTATACTATTACGGTTTGAACGAAACCAAGAGAGGTCACTACAACAAACAGGTCAACTTCTCTTATAATCTTACTTTCAAGAGTGGTGAAACTCTAAGCACCACCATAAACTACACAGGTGACAAATATAACGGTCAGGCCGAAAATCAGGATATGACTGTTACTGCAACATTCAGACCTGTATTAAAATTTATCAATATGGTTATCAATATTAATAAGTTCTATGATATTGATAAAGACAAGTATAATCTTGACAGAGCCTATCAATTTGTTAACAGACTGCCAGAAATCAATTTCAGCTTCCCTTCATGGACAGCACCAATTATACCTATAACAGTTAATTTCAGTGGTATGTATGGTCATTATGAAGAAAGTGAAGGCGAAGGCAAAAAAGACACTGAAAAGAAAGATGGAAGATTATCTTTCTCTGTTCCAGCAATAGAAGTTCACCCAAGATTCCAGTTTACACCCTCATATAATTTTGAAAAAAGTTATTATACAGGCGGAAACGAACGTGAAAACGGCAATACTATGGTAAGAGCAAGCCATAAGTTTTCAAATGTATCTAATCTTGAATTTAACTACAATGTGTCAACCTCTAAAGGTAAATCACCCTTCAAATTTGATAATGTAACAACAATAGACCAAACCTCAACAAGACTAAGGTTTGCGGAAAATACCTGGATTCTCAATCCACTTAATTTCAACTACAACAGAACAACTAGAAGACTAGAACAGGTTTACTGGGATTATTCCAGACGTTCAAGAACAGACGCTTATAGATCCTGGGAATTCTTCATGCGACGCGATTACGTTGTAGATGCCGACACTCCATTATCAAAGATTAATTTTGGAGCAATCAGACCAAATAATTTCAATGCACGTTACAGAATGTCATCTGAATATTGGTCTTTTGATACAAGCATTTCTATACCTCATCAATATAAGAAAATAACAACCACATCTTTCAACTATTCAACAATTATAAGACCTCTCTGGGTCATCAACACATCTGGAACCTACAACAATCTTACTCACAAGATGAGTCCTTTAACTATCGGGCTTACCAGAGACCTGCATTGTTGGGAAGCAAAAGCAGAATATAATCATGAAAGAAAAGAATTCTGGATTGAATTTTATCTTAAAGCTTTTCCGAACGACAGCGGTCGCTTCAATTACGGTATTGATGACAATAAGCTTTCTGCTAAACTTGCAGCTTATGACCAGATTGCCCAACGTTATGACAATTATTAATATTTAAAATAATTATTAAAAAACAAATAAAAAGAATTGTTTTTTTCAATATGACTACAAAAATCCAAAAGATAGTTTATAATAATAAAAAAGTTTTTTTTGGATATTTTCAAATAATAATTTACGGAGAGATTAAATGAAGATATATGCAGGTTCAGATCATGCTGGTCTTTCATTGAAAAAGATTTTAATTGCTCACTTAGAAAATAAAGGTTATCAGGTTGAAGATTTAGGAACTTATACATCTGATTCTTGTGATTATCCAGATTATGCACATAAAGTTGCAAAAAAAGTTTTAGAAGACAAAGATTCAAAAGGCTTATTAGTCTGTGGCTCAGGCATAGGTATTTCTATTGCTGCCAACCGTCATCCTGGCATAAGAGCAGCATTAGTTCACTGTTCATTAGAAGCCGAACTTTCAAGAAAACATAACAACGCAAATGTAATTGTTATGGGTGGTCGTATAATAGGCGAAGAAATTGCCAAAGATGCTTTGGACAAATTCCTCGGTACAGAATATGAAGGTGGCCGCCACGAAAAAAGAATACAAAAAATTGAATTAAATTGATTTAAAACCATTGCAGAGGAGAAAAAATGGAAGATAACAGCAAGGTTAATATCAAAGCACCGGAACCAACTGACAGACCAGATTGGGACACATATTTCCTTCGTATTGCAAAATTGGTAGCTCAACGTTCAACCTGTATCAGACGTCAGGTTGGTGCAGTAATAGTCAGAGAAAATAGAATTTTAGCTACTGGCTACAACGGTGCTCCTAATGGTGTTGCTCACTGTTTCCAAAGACCGGAAGGTTGTCTAAGAGAAGCTCAGCATATTCCTTCAGGTCAAAGACAAGAACTTTGCAGAGGTTTGCATGCAGAACAAAATGCTATTCTGCAGGCAGCCGCTTTTGGCGTTTCCCTTAAAGACAGCGTAGTTTACTGTACTCATCAGCCCTGTGTAACCTGCGGAAAAATGTTGATAAATGCAGGTATCAAACGTATAGTATTTTTAGGGGATTATCCTGATGAATTATCATTAGAAATGTTAAAAGAAGTAAATATGAAGCTTGAAAGGATAAAAATAGACTAAGTCATGGCGAAAATCCTAATCGACGGTGGAAAACCCTTATCTGGAACAATCAAAGTAAGCGGAGCAAAAAACGCTGCATTACCTATTATTGCTGGAGTAATTTTAAGCACAAAACCAGTTAAACTTACAAATGTTCCGGCACTCAACGATGTAACAACTATTTCTAAAGTACTAGAAGCTTTAGGAGTTAAAGTAACTCGGGTTTCAAATAATAGCTACGAATTTGATGCTTCTGGGAAAATCAGTGAAGAAGCGCCTTATGAATTAGTAAAAACGATGAGAGCCAGTTTCTTTGTAATGGGTCCGCTTCTTGCAAGACTGAAAAAAGCCAGAGTTCCACTACCAGGGGGTTGTGCAATAGGTGTTCGCCCTGTAAACATTCATTTAAAAGGTTTTGAAGAACTTGGAGCAAAGGTTTCCATAGAAAGCGGCTGTGCTGTAGCAGTTGCCGACAAACTAACCGGCGCTTGTCTACATCTTGATTTCCCATCTGTAGGTGCAACAGAAAATCTTATAATGGCTGCTACTCTTGCTGAAGGAGAAACCATTATAGAAAATGCCGCCCAGGAACCAGAAATCGTTGACTTAGCAAATTTCTTAAATGCCTTAGGCGCAAAAATAAAAGGGGCTGGCGGACCTAGCATCACAGTTACAGGGGTTAAAGAACTTGGTGGCTGTGAATACAGCATTATGCCAGACAGAATAGAAGCAGGTACTTTTGCTGTTCTCGGAGCCATGACCAAGGGCCCAATCAGAGTTGAAAACTGCGAACCCAATCATTTGATTGCTTTAACAGCCAAACTTAGAGAAATGGGCGCAAATATCGAAACAGGCTCCAATTACTTGATTGCAAGCGCTCCAAATGGTTTAAAAGCAACAGAAGTAAAAACTCTGCCTTATCCAGGCTTTCCAACAGATATGCAGGCTCAGCTAATGGCAGCCATGTGTATAGCTCAAGGAACTTCTTCTATTACAGAAACCATTTTTGAAAACAGATTCATGCACGTTTCAGAACTCTCAAGAATGGGAGCCAATATCAATATTTTTGAAAGAACTGCTGTAGTTCATGGTGTGGAAACCTTGGAAGGGGCACCTGTAGCAGCAACAGATCTAAGAGCAGGTGCAGCAATGGTATTAGCAGGTCTTGCAGCACAGGGTCACACAGAAATCAGCCAGATTTATCATATAGACCGAGGATATGAAGACCTTGTAGGCAGAATCAGCCGACTTGGAGCCAATATTACACGAATCGTAGGATAAATACATAATTAAAGAGGAAAGAAAATGACCGAAACTTCTAAAAAACGATTTGAAAAGCTTATTGATGGTCTTAAAAGTTCGGACAGAGAAGTAAAACTAATGTCTATAGCTGCTCTTGGTATTCTAAGAATCAAGAAGCATTCAGAAGCACTTTGTGACTTACTTTCTTCTACTGATCTTGAAATACTTGCAGCGGTTATAAAATCTCTTGGGCAAATTGGCAACCCTGATTCTGCCAAATATCTTATTGATTTCGTAAGTAATCCAAACGAAAAGATTTCCAATGAAGCTTTAAATAGTTTGAAAAAAATAGATTTGTCATCGGTTGAAGACGTAATAATAAAAAGCTGTAGTGCAGATCAGCCAGTTCAGCTTAGAAAAAAAATCGTCGAAGTTCTTTCCGACTATAACGATGTAAGAGTCAGCTCGTTGATGAATGAAATTCTAGGCCAGACAAGAGACCCAGAACTTCTATCAGAAACAATCAGCTACTATATCAAGTATCCTTCTCCAGAAAGACACACTTCTTTAAAGATGTTAGCAGGCAACGGGAACTGGAGTGTCTCTCTAACAGCCAATCTCGCTCTTTCAAGATTAAAAGATGAAAGTGCTTTCAGCCAGATAAAAAGATTAGCTAAATCTTCAAATTCTGATGTTCGCCAGATAATTGTCAATTCTTTAAATTATCATCCAATAATAGAAGATAGAGACATTTACCAGATTCTATTCAATGATAACAGAGCCAGCATCAGAATGGCTTCATTAGAAGGTCTCTGCTTGTTTGCAGCAGATGAACGCATAAAAATCATTAAAAACTGGCTTAGCTTAGAAAAAGACAAAAATATCCGCATTCAATTAGTTAAAAAAGCAGCATCAGAAAAGACTCCGCTATTATTTGACGAACTGTTTAAACTTCTTCAGTCAACAGATGAAGAACTGCAAAAAGCCAGCATTAATGCATTAGGCGAAATCGGCGAAAAAATAGTAGATAGAATTTTATTAGATTATGAAAGAATGCCTCTGCTTTTAAGAGAACAACTTTTATTAGTTCTAGGAAGAATCGGAAGTCCAAAAGCTTCATATTTAGTAAAAGAAGCTCTTTTTGCCAAAGAAAGATGGCTTAGAATCAATGCTATTGAAGCTACTGTAAATATCCAGGCTCCAGAATTAATTGATGCTCTATTAAACATTGTCAAAGATTCAAATACAGATATTTGGGTTATGGCAACTGCAGTATCAGCAGTAGGAAGAATCAACAACCCCAAAGGCATAGAATTGTTAATTCCACATCTTAAAAATAAAGATGCGAGAGTTAGAGCAAATACAATAGAAGCTCTTTCTACCTATAAATGGGAAGGCTTAGCCGAAGCTTGTTTCTCAATGTTAAAAGACAGAAATGACCGCGTTAGAGTTAATGCTGCCATAGCACTTTGGAAAAGTGGTCATTCAGAAGTATTCGCAGAACTTGAAAAAATGTCCAGAGACAGAAGCAGATGGGTTCGTGCCTCTGCAGTCTTCGCTCTAGGCCAGATAGACGACCCGGAAGGTATTCCTATCTTGATAAGAATGCTTCATGACAATGAAGACATGGTTTACAGAAACACTCTCGAAGCTCTTAGCTGGCATGGTGACCTTAGAGCCTTGATACCACTGCTAAACGAAGCCAACAGAGGTCGTTTAAAACCAGAGTTTTACGAAATGATCTTAGACAGATTTGCCCAAACAATAAAGGAATAAAATTTATCCTTAAAATGCAATATAACAAAACCTATAAAATAATAATTCCATATACCGAATCAGCTTCTCCGGCAAAAAAATTTAAAATAGAATATGTTGTAAAAGCTGATAATCGTTCAAATGCACTAAAAAAAGCTGAAAAAGAATTTGACGCTTATTCAGAAAACAACAGTGCTTCATGGATAAGAATTCCTGACCAAAGTGGAATTAGAATCTGGCGAGTTTTCCCTGATGATCCGTCAACTCCGCAGTTTATCGATAAATTAATAGAAAAGTTACCAGATAAAAATCCAGAAAAAACCATAGCTATTCTCAAGCAACTAGGAAAGCTAGAAGATTCTACTGCTAGTTCAAAAGTCATTTCACAAATGAAGTCGGATACACCTCAAATAGTTGTAGAAGCTGTTAACACACTAGGAAACATTGGCGATCCAACTAGTTTTTTTGCTGTTAAGAATGCTTATTTCCAAAATGACAATCTCGATATTAAAAAGGCTGTCATAAACAATCTTCTAAAACTAGCTCTGCCAGAAGATAATATTATTAGTTTTTATAAAGTTGCAATAGAAGACCCCAAAACAAGAGATTTAGTCTTCAAATTAGATTGTCCCGACCTAATACCACTTTGGTTAGCTCAGATTTCCAACAAAAAAGAATACGATCTGGTAAAGAAAAACGTATTAAAACAAGGGGAAAAAGCCTTAAAAGTTATTGTTATGGTAGAATCCAATCACCCACAAGTTTTATCATACGCTTCAAAATTACTTAAAGAACTTGAACCAATGGCTATTGAACATCAGTGGGAAGACTGGATATTAGCAACTAAAAAATATGAACTTTTATAATATTTGATTGTATTAAGCGAATGTGATAGCATTTCACACATATAAAAATCATTATAAGACAGCACATATTTAACAAAAAGTAGGATATAAACGAATAGGTCTCAAAGATATGAAAGAAAAACCTAATAAAATGAAAACCTTTGCTCTTTATGTCTTTTTGGGAGTTCTTTTACTTTCGGTGGTAAACTCCCTTGGTGTAAACCAGAAATATGAAAGAAAAGACTATTCATGGTTCATTCAAATGCTAAACAAGCTTGATGATCCAGACGCCACTCCAAAATTACTTTCAATAACAATAAACGATAAAGAAATTTCTGGAAAATACCAGGAAAGCGTATCGCTGATCAAAGGTCAGAACAAACTTCCTCAATCCTTTCACACTGTAATTCCAGAAGACCAGGGATTGATGGACTTAATTAGAAAAGCAGCCAAGGAAAACAAATTAATCGTAAAAGCAGAACCTCCGGCTCAGATGTCATGGTGGTTAAACCTTTTGATTAACTGGTTCCCATTTATCATTTTAATCGGTGCCTGGCTTTTCATACTCAACAAAATGCAAGGTGGCGGAGCTAAGGCTCTTAGTTTTGGAAAAAGCCGTGCAAGAATGATTGACCCATCTGAAAAGCGTGTGCTTTTTAAAGATGTAGCAGGAATCAACGAAGCAAAAGAAGACCTATTGGAAGTTGTTGAATTTCTTAGAGACCCAAGAAAATTCACAGATTTGGGTGCAAAAATACCTAGAGGCGTTCTTCTTTTCGGGCCTCCAGGCACTGGTAAAACCCTTCTCGCAAGAGCTGTCGCAGGCGAAGCAAGCGTACCTTTCTTCAACATCAGTGGTTCTGAATTTGTAGAAATGTTCGTTGGTGTCGGTGCATCACGCGTTAGAGACCTTTTTGACCAAGCAAGAAAAAATGCTCCATGTATCATATTCATGGATGAAATCGATGCTGTTGGACGCCAAAGAGGTGCTGGTCTCGGCGGTGGTCACGATGAACGCGAACAGACTCTAAACCAGATTCTTGTTGAAATGGACGGTTTCGACAATACAAAGGGTATTATTCTTATAGCAGCCACAAACAGACCAGACGTATTAGACCCAGCTCTTTTAAGACCTGGCCGTTTTGACAGACAGATAGTCGTAGACAGACCAGATATCCGCGGTAGAGAAGAAATATTACAGATTCACGTCAGAGAAAAACCTATTGCTGATGACGTAGACTTAAACGTTTTAGCACGAAGAACTCCTGGCTTTGCAGGTGCAGAATTGGCAAATCTCACTAATGAAGCTGCTATTCTTGCTGCAAGAAAAGGCAGAAAAGTCATTCTCATGTCTGACTTCGAAGCTTCTATAGATAAAGTCATTGCTGGTTCTGAACGCAAGAGCCGCATCATTTCTGAAAAAGAAAAGACCAACACTGCTGTTCACGAAATGGGACACGCTCTTGTTGCTCACTTTCTGCCAGATACCGACCCAGTTCACAAAATCACGATTATTCCAAGAGGTATGGCATTGGGTTTAACAATGCAATTGCCTGTTGAAGACCGTCTCTCCGTTTCTAGAACTCATTTGAAGAATCAGATTTGTATTCTCTTAGCTGGTCGTGTTGCAGAAGATTTAGTTTTCCACGAAATTACCTCTGGTGCTTCTAACGACATAGAAAGAGCTACCAAAATAGCTAGAAAAATGATTTGCGAATTAGGTATGAGCGATGAACTTGGTCCATTGCACTTAGCTGAAAGCAATCAACCAATATTCCTTGGCCGTGACTTCAGCACTAGAAACGATATTTCTAACGAAACAGCCCACAAGATAGATGAAGAAATAAAGAAACTCATCGATTGGGCATTCCAGGAAGCCAAGAGAATTCTTACTGAAAATCGTGAAATACTTGATAGATGTTCTAAAGCTCTTCTAGAAAGAGAAACAATCAATGCAGAAGAATTTGAAAAGCTGATAAAAGGAGAAGAATTAGAACCTCTTACCTCTTCTTCTAAACCAGCAGTAAAAGAATCTTCTGAACCACAAAAGATTGAAGAACAACAAACAGCTGTAGCTATTGAAGACAAATCAACTGTTTCAGAAACCGAAACCAAAACTGAAGTTCCTGATCCAGAAGCAAAAGCTGAATCTAAAGATCCTGAAGAAAAAACAGAATCTAAAGACCCAGAAGAAAAGTAAGAATAGTACATAGAAAAACAGTCGTTATCTATAAATTAGACAGCGACTGTTTTTTTGTAAAGGAAAAAGGCAGTACATTGACAGCAAGCTAGATTCTATGCTAATTTTATAGATTAGTTTTATAGAAGATTCCAAATCAAGGAAGCAATTAATTAATGAAAAAAACCTTCGTAATAGACACAAATGTTATTTTGCACAATCATGGTGCTATCTTTTCTTTTCAAGAACACGACGTTGTTGTTCCTTTAGGCGTAATAGAAGAATTAGACCGATTTAAAGGTGTAAACGACGAAAGAGGAAGAGAAGCCCGACAAGCCTCTAGAGATTTAGACAATCTTAGAGAATTAGGAAATCTAGCTGAAGGTGTTAAGCTTCCTACAGGCGGAATTTTACAGATAATGATTGATTCCGAATATGACATGCCCAGCATAAGCGGATTAGACGCAAAAAAGGTCGACAACCGTATTCTTGCCTGTGCACTGACATTAAAGAAAGCTGGCAAAAACCCTATATTAGTCAGCAAAGACATCAACTGCCGTATTAAAGCTGATGCCTTAGGAATCCAAGCAGAAGACTACGAAACCAACAAAATCGATATAGACGAACTCTATTCTGGCTGGAAAGAACTTATAATGCCGGCAGAACAGATAGAAACCTTCCTTAGAGAAGAAGGAATCGAATACAAAGAAAACGACCTTTTCAAAAACGAATTCTTACTTTTAAAAGCTGCAGAAAACGAAAACAAGACAGCTCTAGCAAAATACGATGGTGTTCAGAAGAAGATATTGCCTTTGTTCCACCTCAATTCAAGACCTTGGGGCGTAGAACCAATGAATCTGCAACAAAAGTTCGCCATTGAACTGCTTCTTTGCAACGAAATACAGCTAGTAACTCTCGTTGGCCGTGCTGGAACAGGTAAGACTTTGCTGGCACTTGCCTGTGGTTTACAAAAGACTATTGATGAACATCTGTTCAGAAAGCTATTAGTCAGCCGTCCTATTATGCCATTAGGCAAAGACATAGGTTATTTACCAGGTTCAAAAGACGAAAAGCTAAGCCATTGGATGCAGCCAATATTCGACAACTTAGAATTCGTTATGGACCGTTTATACAAAAACTCTGATGATGTTGATAAAAAGATAAGATTTTTAATTGAATCACAAAAAGTTCAAATTGAAGCAATCACCTACATCAGAGGTAGAAGTATTCCAAAACAATACCTCATCGTAGACGAAGCCCAGAACCTTACTCCTCACGAAGTAAAAACCATTATCAGCCGTGCTGGTGAAGGAACCAAAGTTGTATTAACCGGTGACCCATATCAGATTGATAATCCTTACTTAGACAGTTCTTCTAACGGTCTTAACTTCGTAATTGAAAAGTTTAAAGACCACAATCTTTTTGGTCATATAATTCTGAACAAATCAGAACGTTCTTCTCTCTCTGCTTTGGCTTCAGAACTCTTATAAAAATTGTTGTTTTGATGTTATGAAAAAGAAAGCTATTTCATTTCTAGAAATAATCATTGCTGTGTCTGTCATGGCCATAGCAATGATTCCTATATTTGGAATGCTTTCCCGCCAAACTGTAGAAACAGATAAAAACGCATCACAAGCTTTTGCAATCAATAAAGCAACCGAAGTACTCAATACCATTCTTGATAACGTATCTTTTGTTGCCATAAGAGAAGGCAATCCCGGGTATATAAGAGTTGACGATTTACCTAAAAATGACAAATATAGTGAATTAGATGACTCCTGGGCCAGAAAAATGGCCTCTATGCTTTTTAACAGCACATCAAAAGAAGCAAACGGGTATCCTTGTAGAGGAATTGTTACAGATTCCAAAGGAATCAGCTATTTAATTCATTTACGAGTTGAAGACGTTGTTTCAACAACCAAGCATTCAAAACCAGAAAGAATGAAAATCGGGGGAGGCTTCCCAGATGTTCCTCCCGACGACTTCAACGAACAATCAGAAATAAATTTTTCTTTCTTAAAGAATCCTACAATATTATCAAGTCCTGAATGGACTCAGACTTTTGCCGAAACTCCTGATGAAACAGGAAAACCATTTACTGAACTTGAACTTCTAAAAGGGGTTTCAGAATCACAAGTTAATTTTTATACAGACGAAATATTAAACCTCTTAAAAGGCAACACAAAATACGGGTATGTTAATCCAACAGCAGAAAGATATACTGCAAGAATGGTTATGAGCAAAGTTCCGTATAAGGTTGAAGAAAATATGTCGTGGTGCCCATTTAAAAGATTAATAATTCAGGTTCAATGGAATCTAGAACCAAACTATTATTCTGACCCTGAAAATCCAAAAGGAAACACTCAAAGAATTCATCTAATAGCAATAAAGGGAGACATAGACTCATGAAACATTATGTCTGCCATAAAAAGGGTTCTGCCTTAGTTATAGCCATATTCTTTGCATTCTGTATGCTGATACTATTAGGAGCAATGGTTTTCAGACAAACCAGCACTTCTTCCCATAATCAAATAAGTCTTTTAGACAAGCAAGCTTATTTTGCTGCTCGTTCAGCTATGCAGCATTTCCTATTAAAAGCCAAGCTATTCCCAACAGAACTTTATGACGCAGTTGAAATATCTCAAGGCAAAAATCCTTTATTCAACTTCACAGAATTTCCAGAAGTAAACGATGAAGGTAGAGAAGCATTTGAAGAATATATTGGTCGTCCAAATGTATATGTAAAGAAAGACAATTCTGAATTAGATGGCAATCATAGACCAAGATATTATTATGTAAAACTTCCTAATAAAAACAGTTTTATAAGACTAGCCAGTTATCATAATCCAGATTATCGTTTTCTCATCTCTAACATTGCTCAGGATATTCAAGACAAAAAATATACAGACCCAAAAGAATTGCACAGCAGTTATAAACCATTAAAATATATTAACTATTACTACAGAGACTGTATTAATTATGAAGATAACAACAAAGTGCTTCAACCATTATTGGAAACAATAAAATCCAATACCATCAAAAATATAAATTCCTTTGACATTGCAACAGAAGAAGGTTATCCCTATACTTTACGTTATAGCGTTGTTGATGTTAAAGTAAAAGCAATTCAAGGCATGAAAAAGTATGGTGAAGAAGCTATTGAAATAACAGTTGAAGGAAATGCTATAAATCATCAGAATAAAAGCAAAACACAGCTAATATCACGAGTTCAAAAAATAACAAGAAAGGGCAGCATATAATGAACAAAAAGAAAGCTTTTACCTTAGTAGAAGTTATAATAGCTTTAATTATATTTAGCCTCCTTCTTGCAGGAGTATACAAACTATTTATTGGTGGCAGTAAAACAGCAGGAAAAGGTCAATGGATAAATACAGCAGTAGACCAGATGCGTAATGCCTTAAGCTATTTAAGCAATGAAATAAGAAGCGCTACTTATCCAACAACAATGTTTAAAGACACAATTTATGATCCTTGCGACAACCCCGATAAAAGTGTTGCTGGAAAATATTTTTTAAGAATTCTAGCAGAAGGGAAGCCAATAACTGTTCCTTCCAGCGGAAGAGAAAAAATAATGGACTGGTGTGTATGTACAACAGAAAAACCAGGCACATCAAAGGGAAAATTTGTTAATCACCAACTTTACACTGTTTATAAACAAAGTGTTGGTTCTACAAATATAGGTGATTTGGTTCTAAAAACAGAAACTTTTGAATACACAACCGATCCTAATAGTAATTATGCAAAATCAGGAAAAATAAATTTAACTCCTATAAAATCCGAAACCCGTGAAAAAATACTAGTTAACGACATAGAAAGTGTAGAATTTTCTACAGCAAAAAAAATAACTGAAGAAAATTCTTTGGACTTTTTCCCAATTTCGGTTAAAATACGTACACTATATCCTAAAGATTTAAAAGTCTTTAAAGAAAATTCTATTATGGCAACCCCTCAAGTTGCTATAGGTTTATTATAGGTTACATTATTTAATCATGGCAAAACAGTGGCATCAACTAGAACGACTTGATCACAAAGCGTTAAAAAAACTACAACTAGAAAGAGAAAAAGCTGCTAAGTTAGCAGAACAACAAGCTTTACGCAACAAAAGTATTGCTGTTGGTGCAGTAATATTATTTATTATAATTGGTGCAATAGTATTAGGAATTGTCCTCAAGAAAAGAGCTGATGCAAGAGAATTAGAAGCAAAAAGAGAAGAATGCTTGTATTCGAATGTTGCTGAATTTTTAGGCACGGTAGACTATCGTCGAAGAGGTGACTGGACTCCATTAACCAAAAACTTAAAATTTAAGGAAGATTACTCATTTAAGACTTCTGAAGAATCATCTCTTACAGTTCAGTTACAAAAAGAAAACCAAATAAAGCTGTATTCTTCTAGTGAAGTATTAATTACTCCACCTATTCTGGAAAACATCGGAACTACTATTAAAAAACAGAATATAGAATTAATCAGAGGGGAACTAACTTCTGCAATATCTATAGATGGTAGAGGCCTGTTGTTTATTCAGGTATCTAACATAACTATCGTAGGGCAATCTGGTTTGTTTAAAGTAATATATAACGACGAAACAGACAAAGGTGAAGTCGTTGTTAAAAACGGTTTGGTTGAAGTTAATCTCAATAATAGTACAGAAAAACCAACCAAAATTTCTGGTTTTTACAAAGTTAGTTTTGAAAAAGGTGAACTCAGCAACCCAACACAGGCCAGCGTAATACAATACGATTGGCAGTAAAACCATTTTCATATACTTTAATATTTAAAAAGGCAATTTCAGACTTTTCATTGCTTTGTAAATACAGATGTCAAAGAATATAAACAATGATAAAAATAGAAAAAACAAGAGTTCATAATCTCAAAGATTTAAGCGTAAACATTCCGACAAATGCGTTAACAGTCATTACTGGTGTTTCTGGCTCAGGAAAATCTTCTTTAGCATTTGACACTATTCATGCAGAAGGCCAAAGAAGATATATGGAATCCTTGTCTTCTTATGCAAGACAGTTTCTTATGCAGATGGATAAGCCAGACTGTGATTCAATAGAAGGTTTATCTCCGACAATAGCAATACAACAAAAATCCACCAACAGAAACCCAAGGTCTACGGTTGGAACAGTAACTGAGTTGTATGACTATTTCAGACTATTATTTGCAGCCATTGGAAAGCCCCATTGCCCTAAATGTGGAAAACCTGTGGAAAGTTCTAGTCCCCAACAGATAGTAGAAACTCTCTATACTTATCCAGACAAAACGAAAGTTACTCTATTTGCCCCAGTAGTCAGAAGCAGAAAAGGTGAATACACAAAAGTTTTTGATGAACTTAGAAAAGAAGGGTTATCAAGAGTAAGAGTTGATGGTGATATCTGGTCGCTAGAAGACGAAATACCGGAACTAGACCGCAACAAGAAACATAATATAGAAGTCGCTGTAGATAGAGTCAGAATTTCAAACGAAAACAAAGAATCAACCGTTGCCCGTTTAACAGAAGCTGTTGAACTCTGTTTTAAATTAGCTGATGGTCATCTGCTTATAAGTATTCAGGAAGAAAATCAGGAAGAACCTATAGAAAAGCTCTATAGCGAAAATCTTCGCTGTCCTGAATGCGATATATCTTTACCAGAAATAAAGCCAAGATTATTCTCATTCAATGCTCCTTACGGCTCTTGCCCGGAATGCAGCGGTATCGGCTATAAACTGGTTGCAGACCCTGATTTAATTGTTCCCGATAAAACACTGAGTATAAATCAAGGCTGCTTAACTACAGAAAGCTGGTTTGATTCCAGCGTATCACATCAATGGCTGGAAGGGCTTGCCAAAGCTTATAAATTCTCTTTGGATACGCCTTACAAAGACCTTCCAGAACACATAAAAGACATTATCTTGTATGGAAATGGCGATAAAAACATTACAATTAATTATTCTGGTCGAACAATGAAAAACGTCATCATGACCAAACCCTTTGAAGGTGTTGCAAATACGTTGACCAGAAGACATGCCGAAACAAAATCAGATGGAACAAGGGCTTGGTATGAACGTTTCATGCGTGAATTGCCCTGCAATACATGTCACGGCAAACGTTTAAACGAAGTAGCTCTTTCGGTAAGAATTAAAAATGAAAATATATGGGAGCTTTCGCAGCATTCTGTTACTGAGCTGGTAGACTTTTTCAATACTCTAAGTCATGAACTAAATAAACGAGATGCTTTTGTTGTTAAGAAGGTTATGGAACAAATAACCAGCCGACTTAAATTTTTGAAAGACGTAGGTCTTGAATACTTAAACATGTCTCGTGCTGCCTATACTTTATCTGGCGGTGAAGCTCAGCGTATAAGACTTGCAACCCAGATAGGTTCTGCTCTTGTTGGTGTAACCTACGTATTAGATGAACCAAGTATCGGCCTTCATCCTAGAGACAACAGGAAACTAATAGCTTCTTTGAAAAACCTAAGAGATATTGGAAACACAGTTATTGTTGTTGAACATGATAAGGAAATCATGACTGAAGCGGATCAGATAATAGACATTGGCCCGGAAGCCGGTACACATGGGGGTCAGCTGGTTTCTCGTGGAACGCCAGAAGAAGTTATGGAAGATCCAAATTCGATTACAGGCAAATATTTAAGCGGTAAAGAATTTATATCTGTTCCTAAAGAACGAAGAAAAGGGAACGGTAAGGTTATCAGCTTAAAGGGCTGCACACACAATAATCTGAAAAACATAGACGTAGATTTCCCATTAGGGGAATTAATCGTCGTAACAGGCGTTTCTGGCTCAGGAAAATCAAGTTTGATAACAGATACTCTGTATCCTATTCTAAGTAACCATATTTATAAAACAAGGCACGAAACTGGTGCTTATAAAAAAATAATAGGCATAGAAAACATAGATAAAGTTGTAAATATAGACCAGGATCCAATAGGAAGAAGCCCTCGTTCTAACCCTGCAACCTATACTGGTATTTTTACCCCCATAAGAGAACTCTTTGCTCAAACCGTTGAAGCCAAGACAAGGGGTTATACAGCAGGTCGCTTCAGCTTTAACGTTAAAGGTGGTCGTTGTGAAGCCTGTGAAGGCTCTGGTGAACTGGTTGTAGAAATGCACTTTTTGCCGGATGTCTATGTAACCTGTGACCAATGTAAGGGAACTCGATTTAACGATGAAACTTTGAAATGTCGTTTTAAAGGGCTAAACATTGCAGAAGTTTTAAATATGAGCGTTGATGAAGCTTTACCATTCTTTGAGCCATTCTATGCCATAAGCAGAAAACTACAAACTCTTAAAGATGTAGGATTAGGCTATATCAAACTGGGTCAGGCAAGCACCACCTTCTCTGGCGGTGAAGCCCAAAGAATAAAACTTGCAACAGAATTATCAAAAGTTGCTACAGGTTCAACTTTCTATTTGCTTGACGAACCAACTACTGGTCTGCACTTCAGAGACGTAAAAAAACTCATAGAAGTTCTTAACCGCCTTGTAGAAAAAGGCAATACAGTATTAGTCATTGAACATAACTTAGATGTTATAAAAGTTGCTGACTATATAATAGATTTAGGTCCTGAAGGCGGAGATAACGGCGGTCAAATCATAGCTACGGGTACACCAGAAAAAATAGCTAAAAACAAAAAATCAGCTACAGGTCAGTTTATCGCCCAGGAATTAAAAAATAAATAACGTATCTAATAATGTCCTTACCCCATTTCTTAAAGACGATGCTCCCCCACGAATGGGGCAGTGTTACTAAACTATTGCTATAATTAATAAAAAATGCTATAATTAGCTTATAGGAGGCTAATTATGACACAATGCAATCACTGCGGAAGCGATAATATAAAAAAGAACGGAAGTGGGAAATGGGGACAAAGATA
>JAFPZP010000088.1 GCA_017417215.1 Candidatus Rifleibacteriota bacterium
GAATTTAAAAGTATTATTATAATTAACAGATCTATAATTAAATCTGAGCATTTTACATCCCTAATTCGTTTATCTAATATAATCTAGCTAAATTCTTATAAAACAGTCTTTTTTACGATAGTTCCCTAATCTCTGATCGGGGGGGGAGCTGTCAACTACGTTAACAGAGGAGCTGATTGCTGAAAGCAATAAGTGCCTCGGTAATTTATACTTTTTTATAAGAATAAATTAAATGTACACGGCTCTCCTAAGTCTAAGTTTACCATATTAGATGCTAAAACCGCAAGATAATTAGACTAAAAATGACAGTAAGTCATAACCCAAAAACGACAAAACTTTTCTTCCTAAAAATATGTTATTATATCTACTATGATAGTTCAGTTTATACACCTTATCTTGCTTTGCTATGGCTGCACAGAATTCGCTGGTTATTACTCAAAAATGCCACATACTGCTGCTGCCTTATGGGTTTTTCTTTCTTTTTTAATACTTTTCCTTGGGTTGCCTTTTTTAAAGGAAAGAGTAATTAAATCCGGTAAGATTCCAAGATTTTTCAAAACCTACAATATATTCTGTTTTATCATTGTTATTTGGATATCATTGTTCTTTTGCTTTGTTAACCCGGCTTCAGCTTTTTCTGATACTAAATTAGCTGATTTCTCAACTCTAAACATTGGTTTAGGCATGATTTTATATTTGCTATTTTTGAAGCCTTTTATGGTTACTTTATACGAAATGATGCGACCTGTATTAGCAGAAGAACAGACTTGTGATGATTTTTTGAGAGCAAGGCTGACAGTGCCGATTATATTTTTCCCTCCAGTATTATTATGGCTAGTTATTGAAGATTTGGGCTTAAACAAAGGTATGGAGTTGATGAGTGAAATTAAGACGCTTGTTTTTGCCCCTTTGTTTTTATTTGGCTTGTATGTGTTGTCTCCCAGACTTTTTAATTGGGCTTGGAAAACTGAAAATGCTTCAAAAGAGCTGGTTGAACGTTTGCTCGCTCTTAGCGAAAGATCAAATACAAAAATAGCCGGAGTAAAAGTTTGGAATACTTTTAAGGAACCTTTGCCTAATGCCGCTGTTGCTGGCTTGTTAAGCAAATTCAGGTTTGTGTATGTTACAGATTTTCTTCTTGATGTTTTTTCGGAAGATCAGATAGAAGCTGTTGTGGGCCATGAACTTGGTCATTTGCGTCTGGGGCATGTGGTTTCTTATTTGTTTTTCTCAATCAATGCCATTTTAGTTGCTATTCTGACAAAGTCTCTACTGGTAATATATTTCCCTTATTTTTATATAAACAATACTCTCACATATATATTGGAAATAGTCGTTTTCATTCCATGTTTTGCTATTCTTTTTACTGCTATGGCAAGGTATTGTGAATGTCAGGCTGACTTGTTCTCTGTGACATTGACTAATAAAGAAAGTTTTGTTTCTTCTATGAATATTTTGAAGCTAATGACTGGTTCAAAGCCGAAATGGTTTCCTAAATGGCTGTTAACACACCCTGAAGCAGAAGATAGAATAGAAAATGTAAAAGATAATTCTCAGATAAAAATAAATAGTCTGATTAAAAGCTCAAAAGTGTTAAGATATTCTTTATTGGTTATGGCAGTTGCATTGATTATTATTTCTGTGTATCCTGTCTCTATTGTATTTAATTGGTCAAACCTATATAATGCAGCTCAGGCAGGAAATTGCGGATTAGTAACAAAACTATGCAATTCCCTGCCTGAGTGGCTTGCGGAACATCCTTTTGTATTGGAACAAAAGGGGGTTGCTGCTATGAAATGCGGTAATTATGGCATTGCCGCTGTTATCGCATTCAAGGCTAACTTTGGCGTAGATTTGGCTTCGGTATTAAAGATACCTCATCATTCTGGTTCGCCAGAAGTTGCTTTTGACTTCAAGGTCATGCAGCTTATTCTGAAGTTTCTTAACTTCAGTTGAATTCATGGCGTAACCTTGCTGTAAAAGTCTTTCGATCATATCAAGACTTCGTTCGGTCAGTTCAGAGTATCTCTGAATCTGTGCCATGACAAGTTTTTCATCTTCCGGAGGTGTCATGGAAGAGGTTATTGAACGTGTTTCTGCCATTTTGGATTCTCCAGTTTTGCGTTATACTAGGCACAAAACTTATCGGCAGATGTCTGTATTATGTTTAGTTTATTTGATGTTTTTTTATTCTTTTGTTTTTGCTGCAAAAGAAGGTAATTTTGAATTTGAGCCTTATCAGAAAAAGACTGCGAATACTCAGATTCACAGCAAGACAAAAGATTCTGGAGCTGGGAATAAATATATTTCCCCGACAGATACTATACAAAAGATTGAAGCTTCAGCCAAAGCTATGAATGAAGTAGAAGAAATCTTTTTAAGACTTGAAACTTCAGTAAACGAATTAATAGAAGCTAAGCCTATTTCTGATGAAGACCAGGAAGCCGTCTTAAAGACTTTAGCCCAGGTAGACGGGGTTCTGAGTTATGTTTATATTCAGTTAAAAAGCGGAAAAGAGCAGCTTTCTTCTATTACTCCTATAACAAATGAAGAAATTGCAGAATATAATTCTCTTAAAGTAAAATTTATGTCATATATGAAGCTGGCAAACGATTTAAAGAAATCCATAGCTGAAAAGCTGGCAGATGCTTCAAAAAGGATAGACAAATGAAAAAAATAACTTTGCTGATTATGATGATTTGGGTTTGTAACATTGCTTTTGCAGATAATCCAGTGCTGAATTATTTCAAAAAGTGGGTTGATGAAACTAGAATAGAAAATGCTATAGGAAAACTTTTATTAGATCAGTTTGTCGGTGATTTGTCACCAGAGTATTCTGTAAAAGAAGATAAGGCTTTAACTCAAAAGTTTATCGGTTTTATTGAAAAGTGCGGTATTAAAAATAATGGTGGCATGGAAATAAAGGTAATGGTTATTGAAAGTTCTATTCCTGATGAAATTTTGCTACCGGGTGGAATACTCATATTGACAAGAGGCTATTTGCAATATGCTTCTGCACCTGAACAAGAAGATTTTATCCTTGCCAGAAACGCATTTTTGGTTTTTCAAAAACAGCCTTTGGCTATTATAAAGCATGAAGGTATTTATCCGAAGTTTTTGGATTGCATAAAACAAAAAGAAGCCAAACGTTCTACTGATAATATTCGAGAATTGCTTAGAACTTACCTTTCTATTGTAGGAAAAATGAAACATAAGAAAGCAGATGTTCAGGGTGCTCTAATAACTAAGAATCCAGATAAAACAAGATTAGGGGCTATTGAGTTGTTCAGACGATTTACCATTAAAGTTTGGCCTCCGTCACCTTTCGATACTATTGATTTGCCTTCTAGAATTGCAGAATTAAAAAGCATAAAATTACCAGAACAAAATCTTTGAGTTAAATCTAAATGAGTTTTGAACGCCTTGTTAAAAAGCCACGAACAGCTATTTATGACTTGGATACTCTGGTAAAACGGCTGGTTTTGTCTGCTGTTTCCAAAGAACCCGAGATAAATGACTGTCAATGGTTTGATGAAATGATAGAAAACAGCGATCCAACTCTCGCTTTTTTAGCTTACAAAGGCCTATCAAAACTTTTCCCTATGCCAACTTCTATCAAAGAAATATGGCAAGAACTTTTTGCAGAAAGTATAGATTTATTAGAAAAAAGAGCCAGCTCTAAGGCGGGTTCTTCTCAGTTGAGAACAGCTGCTGTAAAAGCTTTGGCTTTTTCCAAGAGCTTCAGCTTTTCTGTGGTAGAGTCGGCGTTAAAATCATTAACAGACTCATTCAGCTACGAAAATTCTTTGTTGGCTTCAGAACCTTCTTTGCGACTATTGCCAAGGGAAAACAACTTTTTTCTGTCTGAGGGATTCGCGTTGCTCTTAGCTTCTATGCCTATAGAAGAAGAGAACAGTATTAAAATATTAAAACGTGAGCTTGATTGCCAGAACCCAGACAGGCTTATTCCTGCGCTAATTTCTCTACAGTTGAATCCTAGTTCTGAAATGACTGATCAGCTTTTGTGGATCGCCAGAAATGGTGAAAAACGCGTATCTGATGAAGCTGTAAGAGCTTTACTGGCTTGCTGTGGTAAAAAAGTTTGTCTGGTTATAAATTCATTATTGAAAGAAATCAGAGATACTGAGAGAAAATGCTCTATTTTGCCTGTTGCTGCTGCATCTGACAGGGAAGAAATATGGCCGGTATTACAAAGCTATGCTAGAACAGGTGAAACAAAACTTGCTTTGGTTGCTCTTAGAGCCATAGATGGTTATGCAGGAGTTGAAAGAAACACCAAAATAGCCTTGTATTCTGAGATTGTTAAAAGGAAAGAGCCTGAATTGATAGCTATGGCTGCTTTGTTAGCTTGGCGAGCCGGTTCAACAAAATCTATTAAAATAATAAAACAACTGCTGGATTCAGAAATAGAAAATTATCGTATTGCTGCTGTTAAAGCTTTAACCGAGATTCCTGCTGAAGTCTCCGTTCCTATTGTTTTATCTCATTTCGATGATGAATTCGAAGAAAATGTATCTGACCAGATGATTTTAAGCTTAAGATTATTGTTACCCAAGCTTAAAAAGGCTGATATAGTCGAAAATATTGTTTTGCCCTGGTTAGAAAGAACCATAAAGTCTTCCGACGCTTTTATCAGAAATCAGTTAGCTGTGTTAGGCGGCTGTTTGGGTCCTGTTTCAGAAGAAATATTGTTTAAGGCTTTATCAAAAGAAAATCATCCTTATGTTATAGCTTCTTTGCTTTCTGCTCTTGGAAAATGCGGATGCAGGAAACTTATTTTGTTCACTAAGTATCACGATCACAGCGATGCAAGAGTTAGGGCTAATATGGTAAAGGCTTTGGGAAATTGCGGAAACGATGCTATTCCATATCTTTATGAAGCATTAAACGACAGTTCGGCGAGAGTTAGGGCGGAAGCCGCTTATAATTTGTTTATGCTCGGACAGCTTAATTCTATCAGAACATTAAATTCTATGTTGCAGGTTCCAGAGCCATTATCAGTGCTTTCAGCCTGTTATGCCTTTTATAATATTTTTAAAATAGTTCTGCCTAGACTTGAAGCAGACCAGTCTTTGGTTTTGTCACTAGGTCGTCTAGCATTGGAATATAATCGCGATAAAAAAGTCGGACCAGGTCTTTTGAATTCATCAGAAACTCCAGACTTGTTCAATGAAATGGCAGCAACAGCTGGAGATCGTAAAAAGCTTCTTTGGCTTTTAGAAGAAAAACACAAAAGAAGACCTTCCTCTTTTGTAATTACTAGATTGTTGGCTGCCATGTATATTTTGAGCGGAAATGAAGCTAAGGCTCTTCCCCTTATGGAAATATGCGTCAGAGAAAACCCCACCGATTTAGCTGATTTACTCGATGCATATAGAATAGTTTTAAAGCTTGGCGATTTGAACAGAGCTAACGAATTTGGTGACAAAACCAAAAAACTTTATAAAATGCTCTTAGATGCTTGTATTGAACTTTGTAAAAACATTAAGGGAACAGGCGCAGCTTTATTGCTTCAAAGGTTGAATTTTCTGACAGAACCTTCTATGAATCTTTATAATGCTATGATTCAACTTAAGGTTGTTGAAGATGACCCAGATACAGTTATGTATCTTATGACAGAACTCATTTTGGCTCGACCCTTTAATATTAATCTTATAAATAAGCTTTCAGATATGATGCCTGAAGAGTATTCTGATTTGAAACAGGCTTTAATTGCTTATTCCAACTCTATTAAACTCTAATTAATTATTGTTAAGATTTGTTAATATTTTTTTATAAAAAAAATGACTGTTTGGTCGAGTATATGAAACATTTTTTAGGGGTTATTATTTAAAATGCCGTGCATAATATTTCTTGGCTTTTTATCATGATTAGCGAATTAGAGAGTTATGAAACATTGATAAATACTGATGTGTAAAGAAATATTTACATAAAAACCTATTGACGCTTGGCAAATCGGTACCTATACTTAAATTACTATGAATAAAATAATAACCATATGTCTGTTAATTGTCTGCGTTATCGTTACCGGTTGCGGGAATTCAGCGGGAAGTGGTTCCCTCAACAATACTCCTGTAATCTACAATGTTACGCCGAGTGACAGCAGTAGTATCGCTCAGAATGTAGATTCTAACGGGAATGTCACTGTTACGTTAACTGGTACAAATTTTGGTTCCAGAAACGAATACAGTAGAGTTTACTACAATGGTTATACCAGTGAAAGCAGTAATAATCCACAAAAAACAGCTCTCAGCTTTGTTAACGGAGGAACATGGACTGAGAACCAGGTATCTGTAGTTCTTTATCAAGATACTAGAGAACGTTTTCCTTACGGTACTTTTTCTATCGTAGCAAATGGTCAGGAATCTCCAGCCACTTCCAGATATAATTTTGGTTCTGGAAATCTGAACGGCTCATCTGTAACTACTGTAACACCTTCAGTTGTGTACGGATACAATACAGAACAAAACTATATATCTATTGAAGGCAGTGGTTTTGGTACTATACCTCAGGATTTGCTTATATATAACTATAATGGTTATAATAAAACCATTTTAAAAACAGAAATATATAATTGGACTCCAACAAGAATAGTATTGCCCTTGCCCATAAGTGACATGGCTAATTCTATAACTTCAAATACTACTTTATATATTAGACCAGCGAATACTACTTCTTATTCTAATTATAATAGTTTGGGTAATTTTGAATTTAAGACTTCACAGATTACTTATATAAGCCCAACAGAAGGCGGTATTGGTAAGGTCTTGACTATTTCAGGACAAGGTTTTGGTGCTACACAATCAAATATCAATATCAATATTGGTGAGTCTTACGCAAGTGTTGTTTCTGGAAGTTGGACAGAAAACTCTTTTCAAATAAGAGTGCCTAGTTTTAATACTGTTGGCTCAAAGAATATTAAATTGAGAATTAATGGCAATGAATTACCAAGTAATTTTAATTATGAAGTAAAAGCACCGATGATGTATTCTATTAGTAAGTCTGTAGACCTTGCTGAAGGTGACAATGTTACTATTTACGGTAGTTATTTCGGGAATAAAGAAGATTTACAGGCTATATATCAAATGGGAAGAATTGAAATAACAGATACAAACAATAATTATACCAAGGTTATTAGTATGACAGATGCAAATGTAGCTTGGACGGACAACAACATCAACTTCATATGGCCTAAAATGAGTTCTAATTTATTATCTACCAAGACTTTCAATATAAAAATAATAGTAGGAAACATTACTTCCAGCACAAGTATAAATGTAACAGACTAGTTTGTTTAATACAGCTCCCCAAAGCTTGCTTTGTGGAAATTAAGAAAATAAGAAGCTCCCCCAAAGGCTATGCCTATTGGGGGAGCTGTCTGCTTTAGCAGACTGAGGGGGTCTTCTCTTATCTTTCTTAAATAGCTGGCAAAGCAGCGTAGTTATTGTTAATGTATAAAACTAGATGCTGCCCCACGAATGGTGGGGAAGCTGTCACGAAGTGACTGAAGGGGCTGCATTGCAAAGCAATGCGGTGCCTAGGGATTTTTGAGAACTTTGCCAAACAAAATTATACGTAGTTATTGTAGTCGGTAGTTATTGTAGTTATTGTTAAAACGAAGGCTGGTAAGCTAATAATTATCAGCAATTTTCGATAGTTATCAAACAATCTAATAA
>JAFPZP010000001.1 GCA_017417215.1 Candidatus Rifleibacteriota bacterium
CCGGCCTGTCACGCCGGAGGTCGCGGGTTCGAGCCCCGTCCGATCCGAGCAATTATTAAAGAACCCACCAACTTAAAGCTGGTGGGTTTTTTATTTTGATTATTTTATTGTGAGGAAAAATATGGAAAATGCTATTGCTACGGCAGCCGCTACTCTTGCCAATACAGGTTGTACTAACGGAATTTGTGGCTTAAATTTAACTGCCAGTCAGTTATATGAAATTTTAAGTTTGATTGCATCTATATTAACAGCAGTTTCTCTAACTGTTAAATCTCTATATAAAATGAGATGGCTTAATCTATTTGGTTGTATAGGTTTTACTATTTATGGTGTTTTGATTCAGGCATGGCCTTTGGCTATAGTTAATTTTTATATTGCCATTATAGATGCCTTAGGAATTATAAAACTTAAAAACAGCGATAAATCTACATTCTATTTTGGTGAACTTGGTGATATCGGTGAAAAATACTTTGAACAATTCTATCAGTTCTATGAAGATGATATTCGTAGTTTCTTCCCTGATGTTAGCTATAGTGATTTAGAAATAGCAAAAACTTACGTTTTATTCAGGGATATGATTCCTGTTGGTATTTTTTCTATTAAACAGGATGGCAATATTGCCCATGTTTTGATGGATTACGTAGTTCCCAGATACAGAGACGGACAATTTGGCTTTACTATGTATGTAAAGAAGGTTTATGTATTCAGAGATTTAGGAATAAATAAATTTGAAGCCTTTACAAGAGTTCAGGCTCATGCTGATTATCTGAAGAAAATGGGCTTTACAGTTGTTAAAGAAGAAGATTCTAATGAAAAAAGAATTCATCTTGTAAAGAAGTTGAACGAATAAGCTAGAAAGAGGCGTGTAATTTGTAGTCTACCCATTGTCATAAACGTATAGCTTTCAGGGCTAAAGCCCATACGCTATACTTATTATGACAAATGTGTAGACTTTTTTTATCACTCAATTCTTTTAAAAGCAGACAGCAGCTTGCTCAACCTTATTCTCCTCCGCGGTCTCTTATAATTTCTACCTTCGAATAAACTTTGAGGGAACGAGCCTTGTGCGGAGAATAGAAGGTCTCGCGTCTAGCTGTCTGCTTTGTGTTGTCTTACCCATTGTCATAAACTTATAGCTTTCAGGGCTAAAGCCCATACGCTATACTTATTATGACAATGGGTAGACTTCAATTATCTCTGATTTTGGTTTTCGCGTCTACTGTCCGTTCACTCACCACTCACCACCAACCACCTATTGCTCCAAGCTTCGCTTGGCGTGATTTTTATTCTTCTTGTAGTTCGTCTAGATTGAATATATCGCTGTCGTATCTCATCATAGGCATTGTTTCATCGTTGTCTGAGTCCAGTGAAGAAGAATCAAATCTCATCATTTCCATTTCTGGTTCACCGTTGTTTTCCAGGTTATCGTAGCTGAGCTGCATAGCAGCAGAATCATCTTCAACACCGTAACTCGGGAGATCTTCGTCTGCATTGGCCAAGAGGCTGTCTCCACTGATGTTTTCGCCGCTGTTACCAAAGAAGAAGTCAGCACCAAGTTCTTGCTGAATAATATTCATTTCAGAAGTCATAAATTCTGAATCATCACCTTTTATTGAGGCAAAGTCTTTATCACTGAACATTTCAGGATTTTCAAAACCTGTATCAGATGGCTTACTGTCGAGATATAGGCTCTTGTCTGATTTTTTCTTTGTGTTTGAATTCATTGCCATGAATCCTTCTGGAACATCGAAAGAATTGCTGGAAGAACCAAAAGAACTGTCATCGTAACCAATATTAGAGGGTTTTATTAGTGGCTGGCTCTGTTTAGCTGAAACCATAGTAGTTTGATTGTTTCCTTTTCCACCTAAAAGGAATAGAGGAAGCTTGTCTTCTGCTGCAGATTTTGCTTTTCTTGCTAAGTATTCGCTACGAGATTCCATATTAATAACAGGCTGAAGATTGCCGTTGGCTTTTCCGGCCTGTGCCATTTCTTGTCTCATGTTGCCCATATCTTCTTTAATTCTTACAAATAGACCGCAAACCTGATTTCTTGCGTAAGTAGAAATTTGAGCTTGAGCTTTTTCTCCAAAGTCATCTTTTTTGTATTTCAGACTTTCAGCACTTTTATCTGTATAAGCATTAACAAGATGAGTGAACTGCTGAGCAGAATTCCTGACCTGTGAGTCACCAATAGAAATAGTATTGTCAACGCCTTTTACAGTATTTGCCAAAGCATTAACCTGAACAAATATTTTTTCTCTGGAAGGCTGGGGAAGATTGATTAATGGGAACTGCTTGATAGCAAAGTGGTCTGAAAAACGCAGAGTTTCTTTAATAGTTTGTTTAATTCCGCTTAGACCAGAATCAATCTGTTCGCTGCTGCTTTTTATATTAAGCATCAGACCTTTAAAAGATTCACTATGAGACCTTACGTTGGTCATAAGCTGTTTAGAGGCTTGTACAAAAAGGTCTAACTCATTCATGTTGAGTGAAGGAATAATTTCATAGGTTTCATATGATGCTTTTGCCATTTCTGTCATGCTTTCAAGGCAGGCAAGATATTTCTGGCTGGTTAAAAGCTGAGAAGCATTGATTGCCCTAACCTGATCAATCTTTTTATCTAATACTTCAAGAGTTTGCTGACCAGGAGACATTATAATCTGTTTTAAATCCTGTAAACCTTGTCCTATGGAGGTATTGGTCTTAAGAACTTCACTGACTGAAAGTGCGGAGTTCTTAATATTATTCATATATATCTGAGTATCGATTACATACATCTTTTGAAGAATATCTCTGGCAGAATTATCGTTATATCTGGAACTAACAGCTCGGCAGATTTGTTCCAACTTTGTTTTTGACTGGCCAAAATGGGTTTGAGCGAATCTGTACGCGTCAAGATTTGAGCCATTAATATTTCTTTGCTGAAAATCGTTCAGCTGAATAATTTTTACAGTTTCTTTTTCTTGAACGTTATTATTTGGTTTGTTGTTTCGGTTCGACCCAAATAAACCCGCATGTGCCGTCAAGGTAGAAAAAGATGCGAAGAATGCCGCTAATAATGCTATTTTAGCCGCAGTTCCACCACCGAAGAATAGCTTTCTATTATTAGGATAATTAGAATTTGTTAGATTTTTGCCAAATATTCTGTCAGACATATTGCCTCCAAACGGACAGTCTTTTTTTGTATTATCGGCATTTTTATTGTTTTTTTTAATTCTTGCTGTTATAGGTTATAATAAAGATTAGAAAAATAATGCCAAAAGGGGAAAAAAATGATTACTAAGAAGCATATTCTTATATCAGCTCTGGCTATTGCTTTAGGTTTATCTGGTTTTTCTGCTGATGCTGCGGCAAAGAAAGATACTGATTCTACTAAAAGCAAGAAGCAGACAACTAAGCAGACAACTAAAAAGACTACGAAAGAAAAGGCTCCAAAAGAAAAGAAAGCCAAAAAAGATAATAAGATTGTTCCTACTGAAAGATTTTATGACAAAATGTGGGAAAAATATAAAGTAGGGAATAAAGATGATAGAGCTGAAGTTATTAAGACTCTGAAAAAAGTAGTAAAAGACTCTCCTGATGAATATATGGCATATTATTATCTTGGGGTTATGAGTAATGAAGAAGGGCAGAGTGGTCCGGCCCTGAAATATTATGAAATGGCGCTGGCCGGTTTCCCAAAGTCATCTGATATTCATATCAGAATGGCAAAGATTCTTGATGAAAAGAAAAAGAAGGAAGAAGCAGACGAACACTATGTTAAGGCTTTAGAAATAGAAAAAGACAACCCCAATGCTCTTTCCAGAGTGGGTATTATTGAGCTGGAAAAGAAAAATTACGAAAAGGCCGCTGCATACTTGATAAAAGCCAAGGATTTACAACCTGATAATTCAGCAACTTTAAAAGCTCTTGGCGAAACCTGGTTTGAACAAGGCAAATATTCTGATGCAATAAAGATTCTGGAACAGGCATTACTCTTTGATGCTCAGGATGCGAAAACTCATCTTTTATTAGGTAAGGCATACGAAAAGAATAACAATTCTGAAAAGGCAGCCCAACATATTGAATTAGCTGGAAAATATGGCAAAAAAGACGAAGAAATAGCTGGTGCCATAGGTTACGATATAGCCAGAAATTTTACTAAGTCAGGAAGATATGAAGAAGCTCTTGCTGCTTATAAAAAAGAAATAAAGAAAAATGACGACCCAGCCTTAGGTTATTTTGAAATGGGGGAAGTCTTTGAAAAACTTGAAGATGAAAAGAATGCTATAAAAGCTTATCAGAAAGCTTATGAATTAGATAAAAAGCAGATACAAGGTATTTTCAGATGTGCAGAAATATATCAGGCTAATAATGATAAAGAAAATGCTGAAAAGATGCTAAAAATACTCAAAGGCAAGGCAGAATATAAAGAACAGGCTGTAGAAATGATTGAAAGCCTTAAGAGAGACGAAAAAGAAAAGGCTGACCGAGAGCTTAAAGAAAAGCTTTCTAGTAAAAGCACTAAGGATGCTGATTTAGAAGCTGCTTATCTGGAAAGCTATGCGGCAAATAAAAAAGATTCGTCTATTCCTGAAAAGCTTTATGAGTTTTATAAAGACCGCGGATACTATGATGAAGCTATTAAATGGTATAGAAAATACGCTAAAGTCGGTGGAGTTACTGAAGCTGGCAAAAAGAGTGTTGAACAAGAATTAAAAGATAAATTGGAACAGGATAACTATTCACTTTTCGGTAGTAAAAGTGATGATAAGCCTAGTAAATCAAAAGTCGCCAGCGATGATTTGATGAACTTGGCTTTCAATGCTGATAATGACAGGCAGAAAGAAATAGCTTTGCAGATTCTTCTTTCTAGAAAAGAAACCAAGGAAGACAGAAAAGTTGTTGAAGCCATGGTTAAATTTTATGAAGAACGCGGCAAAGTCAAGGAAGCTACAAAATACATCAATCAGATGAAGAAGCTAGGCTTTTTATCAGATGCAGAAGCTAAAGATCGAAAGGCCCGCCTCAAAGAATAAAGAGCTTATATTGTATTCTATTTTTGAAGTAAATAAATAATTACCCTCTTTAATAAAGAGGGATGTCAGGCACATAAAGTGCCTGACAGGGAGATTTTTAATAATAAAATAGTCTTCGGACTTAACTTTCTAGTTTTAAACAAACTTCTCAAAAATCCCCTAGATTGCTAACGCAATCTTTCCCCTTTGAAAAAGGGGATTTTTCTTTAATAAATTCATAGAAAATAATGTTAAAATAATGAAAAAATAGAGTTAACTTGCAAAGAATAAAAAAGTTCTTGCAAATAATTCATCTTTGGGTAACTTATAGAGTAAGTGTCTATTTTAAACAAAATTGACTGTTGACTAAGTAAAATTTCATTCCTCGTAAGAAGGAGATTTATAACATGAAACGCGGTTTTTCTTTAATCGAGCTATTGGTAGTTGTTGCTATCATAGCCATCTTAGTAGGTGTCGCTGCACCATACTATAATGACTATGTAAAAGAAAGCAAAAGAACAAAAGCACTTCAAGACATTGACGTTTTGAAGCAGGCTGTATTATTGCACGACTCGCAGGAAGACCTGCCATATTTAGGTGTATTGGCTACTTCACCAGCAACTTTAAAATGGCGTGTTCCTGTTCTTGGTGAAAACGATTTCCATGGTTTGCAAGGTAAATACTTGACTAATATTCCGACAGACCCATGGGATAAAAACTATAAGTTAGACCCAATTGGCTGCTTTATTTATAGTGAAGGTCCTGATTCTTCAACAGATAGTGATGACGTTCGGGATTACTATGTAAAAGATTTGGCATTAGTAAGCTGTGAATGGGAAGACATAAATAATAATCGTAAGATAGACGCTAATGATAAGATGTATTTTACATTTAATAAGCCTCTTTATATTAGTGTATCAACTTGGAATAGCGGAACTACTGGACAGTTACAATTCTTTGAAAACGGTGTCCCCTGTTCTGATGCTTCTGCTACTATATCTATTAATGCTGATGAATATGGCTATATTACCAATATGGAATCAGGAGAATGTGCAACTTCATCTGTTATTGTTGGTAAGATAACTGCTGCAGATAAAGTAAAATTAGGGGTACATTATATTAATATTAATTCAGATGATAATAATAGAAAGAAATTCCAAGAAGTTTGGACAAATAGACCAAAAACAATGGATTTAACAGGTGATGGCCGTAAAATAGTAACAAGACTTACTAATCCAGATAACCCTGCTGATCCTTTAAGATATGTAGTAGAAACTAACCCAGTAAAGATTAAAGAAAAGAAATAAACACATAGATACATAAACCCCTCTATAAAAATACCCGTGGCTTCGGCTGCGGGTATTTTGTTGCTTTAGGTAGTGCCTTCCAGAGGCTGTCCGAAAACTTGAAATTTGCAAAATAATAAGTATTGATTTTTTCGTTGTCTACACATTGTCATAAACGTATAGCTTTCAGAGCTAAAGCCCATACGCTATACTTTTTATGACAAATGTGTAGACTTTTAGAATAAACTAATTTGATCTTAAAACCTAGTTTTAGAACAGCCTCTGCGAACGAAGAGAAGCAATTTAAGGTTAATCGTTATAAGCTAATATGCAGTAAAATACTGATAATAGCAGTATCTAACTTCGGCTAAAACAATCCCCTTTTCTCTCTTCTCTTATCTCTTATCTCTTATCTCTTATAAAGTTTCGAACACTTCTTTGGCGGCCGTTATGGTTCTTTCTATATCTGCATCTGTATGAGCACCAGATACAAACAAAGCTTCAAACTGAGAGGGAGCAAGATAAATTTTTCGTTGTAGCATTCCTTTAAAATATTTGGCAAACATATTTGTATCAGATTTTTTAGCTGTTTTATAATCTGTTACAG
>JAFPZP010000003.1 GCA_017417215.1 Candidatus Rifleibacteriota bacterium
ATGATATAGCTAATTATGAGGGTGCCGCCGAAGAATGGGCAAAAACTCTTAAATATCGTGAAGATGATTCAAAAGCTAGAAATAATTACTGTGATGCATTGTTGCAGCTTGGAAGATATGATGAAGGACTTAAAGAAATCGAAATCGTCTTGAAGGCTTTCCCAGATTATCCACCAGCTCTTTGCACCAAGGGTGAACTTCTTGAATGTGTAGGGAAGAAAGACGAAGCCAAGGTTATTTTCTCTAAACTTCAAGATTTAATAAAAGATAAAATAGATTGGGAATTACTTAATAAATACGTAAAAACTAAACTATAAGATTTAAATAACAAAAAAACGCTTGGTAAAACCAAGCGTTTTTTTTGTATATTTAAATCTTTTTCTTTGATTTCTTTTTAGATACCAGGAATCCGCTGGGGTTAGTCAAGTAGTCATACAATGCGTCTTCTGCTTTGTAATTCTTCCCTGCGTCTAAACCATCAATAATAACTTTGCCATTGGTAAAAACTTCGATTAACATGCTGTCTCCTTCTGTTTTATTTAAGATATATAAACTTGGGCTATAAATTTAAAACACTTATTTATTCTTTAATAGTCTAGGTTTTCATTATCCTCCTCTTCTTTTGGAGGTGTATAGGAATTGATATCAGAACCTGTGATGGTATCTAACAAATCATCTCCTGGTATATCTTCATCCTGACTGTCTTTGTTTTTAGGTTCGTCACCATAGGTATGGCCTTCTTTTCGCTTTTCCGTCCCTTTGTAAGGAGTATCAGAATTGCCGGCTATACGTAATTCTTCTAGCTTTATATTTAATTGTCGTTTAACAACATCGTTCAAACTTTCATCAGATAATCTCTTTACTAGTTCAGAAACTGCTTCTCCGCCTCTGTTTGCAAGATTCATGGCATCACACCACATCATAAAAGCTCTAATTAGTTCGGGGTGCTGTTCCATAACTTCTTCACAAATTCTAATAGCGGCTGATGGATTATCATTCATGTAAACTTGTGCAAGTTTAAGTGAAACATTATAGTTGTCTGGTAATTGGTTAACTGCACTTTCTAGAATATTTATAGCTATTCTTGATCTATCGAAAGCCATTAATTCGTCGGCAGTCTTTAAAAGTATTTTTTCATGTTCATCTGTAAAAGCAATTTTAGCAACTTCTGCCTGCAGTTTTTGAACATCTATATCATTGTTGAGAAATGATGCCATACGTAGCATATCTATTAAGAGGTAGGGTTCCTGGTTGATAAGCTTATCTGGACGCAGTAGTTGGAAAAGCTTGTCTATTGTTTCTTGATAAGGTTTTCCATTGCTGTCTTTCCCTTCAGGAATATTTTTGTTTTTGTCAGTATAGCTTAACCAAGCTTCTACCCATGCTCTATATACTCTCAAATCTCTTGGAGCAACATTCATAAGAGTTCTAGCTGTGCTTAGAGCTTTAATTTCCTGATTAGTTGCACAAAGAGCCCATATATATAGAAGATTGTCATCAAGAGAATCAATTGGGCGATTGTTTATATGTTCCAACGCTTTGTTATATTGATTCTGTTGTAAAAGGAAAGTGATTAATTCTCTTTCTAGTGCATCTTTGTCTGCACCTGGCTGAGAAGCTTCTTTTCTAATGAAATCTTCATATCTATCTATAGATTTGCTTGAAATAAGCAAATCCTTTATTCTGCGCTTAACAGGGGGAGTTAAGAGATTTTTGCTTTTCAGAGATAAGAATTTTTCTATAGCAACCTGGCTATCAAAACTATCTGTGAACCAAGCATCGACTAAGGTCTTTAATTCTGCTGAAGTAGGTGAATTATTTGTTTGAACAGCATATAATTCAGTATAAGTGTCAGCTTTATCTTTTTTCCCAAGCATACAAGAAGCATAAGCAGCAGAAAACAGAAGTTCTTTGTTATCTGGCATGTCTGACAATGCTTCTTCGCATAATTTTAGAGCTTGGTCAAATGATTCTCCGCTTAGATATACTTTCAATGTGCTCATAAAGCGGCTGTTGTAGTTTTTGAGTCTGATTTGGGCTAGAACGGCGTTGGCCTTAGAACCATAAACAGGGTCATAAATAATTCTTTTTAAAAACTTTTCAGCGTTTTCAAAATTCCCTGTTTGGAAACAATACTTTCCAGCATAAAACATTGCACCAGCATGTTTTGGATTGAGTTTTAAAACGCGCTTTATATCATCTTTGACTTTTTCAAGGTCATTGAGTCCGGCAGCGGCTTCAATCTTTTTAAACAACTTGTCTTCAATATTTTCATTATCTGCATTAACATTATTGTTTACGAGGGTTAAAGTCGTAGCAATGATAAAACCTGCTAATGCAGCTATTCTTAGATAATTGGAATACTTATTATTTTTCATAACTACTCCAATCTTTTACTTCGTTAGAAATACCTCTTGGTCTAACATCCTGATGGAACAAGGCTTGCAGTTCTGCAGAAGCTCTTTTTTTCATCGTCTTGGAAGTTGTAACAAGCAGAATATGTTCAAGATTACGTCTAGCTTCGTCGTATCGTTCCAGTCTTCTTTGAAGAATGGCTAAATTAAATCTGGAGGGTAAATGGTCAGCAACTTCTATTGCTATTGAATATTCATTTTCTGCCAATTTATCCCAATTGGTGAAATCACCAGGAAGACCTTCTAATCCTCTTGTTTCATATGTCCAACCAAGCAAAAATCTTGCTTCTTCGGCAGCAGGTCTAAGTTTAACTGCTTTTCTGAAAGCCCAGATTGCTTGTTCAAATTCTTTTCTTTTTAAGTATTTTCGACCATCTCTTATCCATGAATCATATTCACGACCAGAGTTATTCAGAAGTGAATAAAAATTAACTTCTGAATTTCTGCCATATATGGGTGCAATATCACCCTCCATGTAGGGCTTTTTCATGCTGCTTGCAAGATAAGCCCTGCTTGTAGGCAGGAATATCGCCAATAAAATTATAAATAGAAAGATATTTTGTCTTTTCATGGTTTCATACTCTTATTTATAATTCGGCAATTTTCTAACCTTACATGAAAGATTTTTTTATTTATTAAGAAATATTGAATTAAAATTTGAATTAAGTGTATTATTAATTATTCTCAATATTTAGGAATTGGTTATGAGTCCATACTTTTGGTATGACCTTATTAATCTTATTATTTTTATATTAATTATAGTTTCTGTTCTAACCATTAAGTTTTGGAGTCCCAATAATAGAAAACACTTAATTGCTTTTATATTGGTTTACTGCTCTTTTAATGTACTCATAGGTTTTAATGTTTTTAGAGGTTCAGGGGGAAGAAGAACAAGCAGAATGCATGAATGCTTTGATAATTGTAAAGATTTTAAATATAGATATATGAGTTATATCTCTAAGCATAAAGGTGAAAAAAAAGGTTTTTCTTTTAAAGAACTCAAGAAAGATGGTTGCATAGATAAAGATTTTATTAAACCATCTCCTAATTGTGAATATGTTGGTATTGGCGACTTAGAGTGGAATGGGCTGGTTTGTTGCTTGTATCATGGAATTCCAAGGCTAACTAATAGAGACTTTTTTGATTTTAATGATTCTGTAGCTTTAAAATATATTACTAATAATGGGACAGACGAGGAAATTGAACAGATAAAAAAAGAAATAGAACAAGCAAAAAGTTCTGTAAAAGACGACAATTTATGGGAAAGATGGGAAAAGTTTATATCTTATAGAAAAAATCTGTTTATTGTTAGATTGTTTTTCTTCCCTTTTACACTTTTGCCTAATAGAGCAATGCACCTGAGTTAAAAGACCATGTCTTCCATAGCTTCATCAAGCATTTTGGAAGCTTGTTCATCGGTTACATTCTGAGCAAATACTATTTCGGAAGTTAATAGTTGCTTGGCTGTTTCAAATAATGATTTGTCTTTTGTGCCTAAGGGTTTAAGCATACTTCTTCTACAAAGAAGTCTATATACTTTAGCAACCTGAATTAGATCGCCACTTTGGATTTTGTCTAAATAGTCTCGATATCTTTGATGGAAGCTTTTGCTTTCTTCTTCTTCGGCTTCAGTAAAAGGTTCGCTTAAAAAACTCAACAAATCTTCAATATTATTTTTGTTGTTGATGGAACGAAGACCTACTTTTTCAGCCATATCTACAGGAACCATTACTTGCCCTAAGTCGCTATAAGGAAAGTCAATGACGTAGTAACTCATCAGTTTACCTCTAATCGTTTTCTTGGCTATTTCTTTTAATATGCCTGCACCATGTATGGGGTGGACGATCGGAGAACCGATTTCAAATGCACTACTACTCATCAATTCACTCCTGTAAAATTATTTATATACAATATTAATAATACACCAAAGATAAAAATATGGTCAAAATAATCTGTTCCCAGATTATTTTGACCATAGTGATTATTTTTTAGAAAAACTAGCCAATTATTTGGCCTTCTTTTCTTCAGCTGCTGGAGCTGCTGCTGCGGCTGCTGGAGCTGCAGTTGTTGCTGCTGCTGCGGCTTCTTCTTCATCATCCTTAACCTGAGATACCTGACAAATAGCGATCTTAGGATTAGTAATGATCTTGAAGTTATCAGCTTTGATGTCTGATACGTGGAGAGAATCACCAGCATCAAGAGCGTCAATATTCATAGTGATAACCTGAGGAATCTTGCCTGGCAAGCATTCAATCTTAACTGATTTAACCAGAACAGTGAAGATACCGCCTGATTTTTTGCCTACTGGAGAACCAACATATTCCAAATCAACATTGACTTTAACTGGCTTATCCATCTGAACAGCCTGAAAATCAACATGTTCATATTCAGAAGAAATTGGGTGCTTCTGAGCTTCACGAACCAATACAGTGTGTTTTTCACCTGCAAGATTAAGATCTATCAAAGCATTGCGGTTGATTTTGCGAAGTTTTTCAACTTCAGCTTTTGCTATACTGCAATGAACTGGGTTCATGTCTTTGCCATATACAACTGCTGGGACAAGCTTCTGAGCTCTGAGCTTCTTAGATGTTTCTTTACCGACTTTGTTTCTTACTTCAGCGTTAAATGTTAACTCTGCCATAGAAATCTCCTTAAATGTAAAATTGATTTTTGTATGGTAACATTTTTCGTTTTTTAAGTCAAATTACAAAAAATTTCAAAAAATTTTGTCCAATTTTCCGTTTTCAATTGATTACTATATGTGCACCAAAATTTTTTACGTTATTGCGAGGCTGTAATTTGATGAAGAATCAGTGTTTATTTATTTATAGCCTACCCATTGCCATAAACGTATAGCTTTCAAGGCTAAAACCCATACGCTTTACTTTTTATGACAAATGTGTAGGCAATTAGCATAATCTAATTAGGACTTGAAAATTAGTTTTAACATAGCTCAGAAGGAAATTATTATGGAAGAAATGGATGAAATTGAAATTGCTATCAGGCTTAGCAGGAGCAAAGGGGTGGGGGCTGCCGGTTTTAAAAGGCTTATTGATGAGTATAAGCTGCCTTCCCTAGCGGAAGAAATCTGGCAGCAAAAACAATTAGCAAGAAAGCTTAAAAAAGTCAGTCTGGGTAAGAATGTTTCTGAAGAGCAGATAAATAATACTCTTGAATATATAAGAGAATCCAAATGTATTGCTCGTTATTATGGTCAAATTGGATACCCAGAACAGTTAAAAGTTCTGACTGAACCGCCGCCTATTGTTTATATGTCTTCTGATTTGAAAGATATTCCTTTGGCTGCTGTCGTAGGTTCTAGGAAGGCTGACGAAGCCATAATGAAAAAAGCAAAAGCTTATACTGAAAAGCTGATAGATGAAGGCTATGGAATAATCAGTGGAGGAGCAGTTGGAATAGATAAAATAGCACATGAAACAGCTTTGGAAAAGAATGCTTATACTGTGGCTGTTATCGCAAATGGAATAGATATAGTTTATCCATCAATTAACCGTGAAATGTTTGAAAAAATAAAAGAAAAAGGGCTTTTAATCACTGAATTGATGGTTGGAGCAGAACCTCAAAAAAGCTTTTTCCCAACAAGAAACAGACTTATAGCAGCAATGGCAGATATGGTCTATGCTTTCCCAACTTCTGAATCTTCTGGAACTCTAATTACAGTAAAATGGGCAAAAAAGTTAGGCAAAAGAGTAATCTGTGAATAAAGAAAGTATTTTTTGTAATTGTTGTAGTTGGTAGTTGTTGTTATTGTCACCGATTGCTGCGCAATCAGCCCCCTCAGTCACTATGTGACAGCTCCCCCACTATTTGTGGGGGAGCATCTGGATTTATATACTAACAATAATTACAATGTTTAAGATATAAGACCATAAATGGAGATATAAGATTTCTTCTATCTTCTATCTTCCATCTTCCATCTTCTATCTTATATCTTGTATCTTATATCAGTGGCAGCCGCCGCAATGACCGCAGCATCCAGTACAACTGTGTTGTGGTCTTTCGCTGGCATCTTTGATATCTACTATTTCAAGTTCAAAAGTAAGGTTCTTGCCAGCTAATGGGTGGTTAGTATCAAGCTTAACTGTTTCGTCGTTGAAATCAGCTATTGTTGCAAGAAATTCCTGACCATCCTGTGGAGTTACAACAATCTGCATTCCTTTTTCTAATTCTGGCTTTTCGCCGAAATTTGATACTGGAACATCAAAAACAGCCTTTTCATCATAAGGACCATAACCTTCTTCTGGAGTAAGCTTTATAGTCTTCTTTTCGCCTTTAGCCATTCCTAAAACGCCATTTTCGAAGCCGCCGATAAGTCCGCCTTCACCAACAACAAAATCTAGTGGTGAACCATTGAGGCTGGAGTCAAATACTTTACCGTCTTCAAATTTACCAGTGTAATGAACAAAAACCCAATCGCCATTTTTTACATTAGCCATTTTTAAATCCTTTTTGCTGTTTCCAGCCGTTAAATTTTATGGCTACAATACTTTAATTGTTAAATTTAGTCAACAAAAATCATAAAACAGACTTGCTCTATTCTTCTTTATCTATTATCATACTATGTACACAGTTTTTATTTACGGTTTTTTATCATACTAATTTATACTTTTTCGGAGGCATTTAATGCTGACTGGTCGTTGGACTGACGTAAACAATGTACCCCTTGTTAGAGAAAACATTTTAAAACCCGGTAGTCTTCATACTTTATTGAGTGATGCTGTGGCAAAGTTTGCAGATAAGCTTGCTTTCAAGATTGGCGATTTTAAGATGACCTATAATGAATTAGGTTATTTAACTTCTAAAATTGCTGGTAATCTTCGCCTTTGCGGTTTGGAAAAGCAGCAGAGAGTTTTAATATTCCTTCCTAATACTCCTCAAACTGTTATTGCTATTTGGAGTGTTGTAATCGGCGATTGTACCTGTGTTATGACTAATCCTTTGTATTCTGAAAGCGAATTACTGCATCAGATTACTGATTCCGATTCTAAGATAATCATAACCTGCGATTTGTTATTGTCTAAAGTTAAAGCAGTTTTAGATAAAACTCAGGTAACTGATGTATTTGTTGTTAAACTTTCAGATGAAGAACAGAATTATGACAATCCCAAAATACATCCTTGGGATGATCTTCTCAAAGAAAACCGCGGTTATTACTGCAAGACTATCAATCCTCAGACAGATTTGGCTTTCCTTCAGTATACTGGTGGTACAACAGGCGTTTCTAAAGGGTGTATGATTACTCATGCAAATGCTTTGGCTAATTGTCAGCAGGTTTGTGCAATGTTCACCAAATATTTATTTGAAGGGCAGGAAGCATTTATCTGTGTTCTTCCATATTTTCACAGCTACGGTTTGATGGTTTCTGTTTTGTTCCCGACAATGATTGGTGCAAGTCAGACTCCGCTACCACGTTTCAGTCCAAAAAGCTTTTTGGCAACTATTCAAAAAGAACGCATTACCGCAATGCCTTCTGCTCCATCTATCTTTAATGCTTGCATTACTCAAAAAGATATAGACAGCTACGATTTGTCTTCTCTTAAAGTTCTAATATCTGGTTCTGCTCCGCTTTCTCTCGCAAGCATGCAGGCTTTTGAAAAGAAAACCGGTGCTATTATTTCTGAAGGTTACGGCTTAAGCGAAGCTTCTCCTGTTACTCACTTCTCTAATATGGATTTGCCGAAAAAAGAAGGCTCTATAGGTATGCCTCTTCCATTTACTGAAGCTAAAATTGTAGATGTTGAATATGGTATTAAGGAGTTGGGTCCTGGCGAACAGGGTGAGCTCTGCATCAGAGGTCCTCAGGTAATGATGGGGTATTACAACCAGAAAGTTGAAACTGACTTGGTAATACGCGATGGCTGGTTGTATACCGGCGATATAGCTAGATATGATGAAGATGGCTATTTCTTTATTACCGACCGTAAAAAAGACCTCATTATTTGTGGCGGTTACAATGTCTACCCAAGAGAAGTTGAAGAAGTTCTCTATAAATATCCAAAGATTAGAGAAGCCGCAGTAATTGGTTCTAAGAGCGAAACAAGAGGTGAAATTGTTAAAGCTTTTGTAGTATTAAAAGAAGGCGAAACTGCTGATTCCAAAGAAATTATCGCTTACTGCCGCCAGAATCTAGCAAACTATAAGGTTCCTAGAGAAGTCGTATTTATGGATAATTTGCCGAAGTCTGCTGTTGGTAAGATTCTTCGCAGACAATTGCAGGACGTAAAATAAAAGAAAGTTGAGAGTGTTTTATGCAGATTAAATTTACAAAACCTGAAATGGAAAAACTTTTAGAATTGTTGAATATAGCTGAATGGGTTCTTACTTCTGAAGATGTTGATGAAGATGAACGCAAAGAACCTTATTTGAAACTTTTGCAGAGACTCTATCATGAAGCTTATGAAGGTGGCATGACCAAGGAAATAGTTTATGATAAAGCAGCAAATGATTACTATTTCAATGAAGACTGGGAAGAAGAAGTTCAGGCTCGTGACTTTATAGAAGAATATGAAGATGCTTCTTTCTGGGATGAATTAGTTTTCAGACTTGCAGATAGAGACATTGACAGAAAAATGAATGGTAAACCACCTAAGAACTTTGAAGAACATGTTGCTATGTTTACAAAGATTCAAAGCAAGTATGAAGAAGAATTCGAAAAGAACAATCTTGAAAATTTAGAAATAGTAGCTCCAAAAGCAAAGCCGGCTAAGGCAGAAAAAAATACAAAAGCCTCTTCTGCAAAAAAGACTGCTCCTAAAAAAGCATCTCCGGCAGGAAAAACTGTAAAAGCTTCTGCTACAAAGAAGGCTTCTCCTAAAAAAGCTCCAGCTAAGAAAACTGCTAAGACTAAAAAAGCCTAATGAGTAAAATAAAAACACTAGATTTCTCTGTGAGACAATAAGAAAAGTCTAGTGTTTTTTTATTCTCTATTTTTAATCTAACATTTTTATGTTGTTAGTTAATCCATACATTAGTAGCGGAAGTTCAGAGTGTTCTTCTTCTATATTCCCGTCATCAAAAGCAGGTATAGCTGATAACGCATTGTTGTAGTTCAAGTTAAGACCTCGTTTTAATCTTATACTGTCATCAGTATTAATATTTCCTCTTTTTACTGATTTCATAACGATGTTGCCATTAACTGTCAGTTCAGAATCTCTAGCATCTCCTATGAGTTTTACTTGCCCTTCACCTGCTATTAAAGAAGCATCTATATTTTGAACATTTTTTTCGACGGTAATATCGCCTTTTAAAGCTAATAAAGTTATATGAGCACCAGATGAAGAATTTATGTCGCCCTTGATTAAGAGGTTTCCTTGTGAAAGAATTATTCCCCCGTGGCTTTTTACCTGGCATTTATCTAGAGTTAATTCTATATCACCATCGCAATCAAGATATATAAAACCGTTTAAATCGAGAGTATTTTTTGATAAGTAACCATTGCTGGTCATGTAAGAAATAAAATCATTCTGATTCTTTATTTTTGTGGAACCTATTAACCTGGTGTTATTTGTAGTATTTTCTGAACCGTCTATAAAAAGCTTTTCTTTATCTAGAAAAACATCTAGTTTGGTCAGGTCATTTCCAAAAATATCGTTGTATCTTGCCATTTTTGAATAAGGAACTTCACAGAAAATATTACTATCTTTATAGTTGCCGCAAAGCTCTTTTAATTTCTTGTCACTGACGCCTCCGCGACTAATCGGATAATCAACCATATTATTTGTTAAAATATAGGTATAATCGTTGTTATACCTTTCTGAAATTAAGCGGGAAGCTATTTTTTCATTATATTCTTCGTATTGAAGTTCTGTTCCAAAAGCATTTTGATAAGCTTTAACTATTTTTTCTGTTTCGTAACCAGAGCTGTAACCTGGCATTCCGTCAATTTCATAACCTAAGCCACAGAGGAATTCTGCTTCAGTTTTGATATTTCCAAGAAAAACTACACCTGAACTACCATTTTTTAATATTCTTATAGAATCGCAAACAGAATCTACGTAGCCTAAAACCATTGTTGGAGACTTTCGTCCATCTGTTCCATAAAGTTTAAAAATAGAGTGATACTTAGATTGCTCTTCGTATTTTCCTAATTGATCCTGCCAGGCAGAAAGGTTATCGTCAGAAATATCATTACATAGACCAATGTTAGAGGTCATTATACCTATACGTTCGCCTTCGTTCCACATTTCTAAGGTTTTCCAATAGCCTGCTTTAGGTTTTTCATTTTTAAAGAAATGGAAGTCTTCTCCGTATTTACCAAAACCTGAATCGGCCCAGCCTCTAGCTATTCCTAACTGAATAGGAAAGTCTTTTGAACCACCGCCTATATATACTAAGCCTCTAGAATCATTTACTAAGTCATCATAAGAATTCTTAGCATCACTGGTATTTTCACCATTATTTATAACCCAGGGGCGGATAGTGCCACCATTCTTTAAGTCTCCGCTGGCTTTTGTATCGACAACATTAAAACGGAAGGTATTGTCTTTATTGGCTTCTTCGCCATCTAGAGCATTTTCTATGTAAAAACTGAATTTTGATAAAACAGGTAAGATATTAGCTACAACCTTAACAGGTGATAAAAAAACGTAATCTTCTTTAATAGAAGATTTTGAGCCAGGAGCTAAGTGAGAAATAGTTATCTCAAAACGAATAAAGCCTGTTTTTTCTCTGGGGTAAGGGGCAGTTTTGCTAATTCCCACATTTATAGGCTGAAAATCTTCTTTGCAAATAGACCAGCTTATTGTCCATTTTAGTTTTTCTAAGCCAGACTGTTTTTCTAATAATGTTAAAATATCTTCTGTATTATTTCTGATTTTTTCTTTTATGAATGTTGAAAAAGATTTTGTTATGTCTGATGCTTTTTTGCTTGCCATTTTATTTAATGGCACAGACAAGTATTTCTTTAAATCGCTGTCAGAATCACTGTTTAATTCTTTTATTCTAATATAATGATTGCAAAGATTAGCTAGAGAAGACGCAAATTCTCTAGCCATAATTGTATCATTTAATTTCTTCGTGGTATGAATTCTACTGGTTGTAGATTTTAAAAAAGAA
>JAFPZP010000089.1 GCA_017417215.1 Candidatus Rifleibacteriota bacterium
CGTATAGCTTTCAGGGCTGAAGCCCATACGCTATACTTATTATGACGAATGTGTAGCCAATAAATTAAGTTTGTTCAGTCTACCCATTGTCATAAACGTATAGCTTTCAGGGCTAAAGCCCATACGCTATACTTATTATGACAAATGTGTAGACTTCTCTAGTCTTTTATTTAATGACTCGCGTCTACTGTCCGCTCTGATGCTCTAAGCTCTCAGCCCTCATTTTTTCAATGATATATCTCCATTTATGGTCTTATATCTTAAATCTCAATTCATTTAAAAGCGGACAGTTGCTTGCTCAACCTTATTCTCCTCCGCGGTCTCTAATGATTTCTGTCTTCGGATAAACTTTGAGGGAACGAGCCTTGTGCGGAGAATAGAGGTTTCACGTCTACTGTCCGCTCTGTTGCTCTGTTTCTCTGTTGCTCTGTTGCTCTGTTGCTCTGTTTCTCTCCCTTTTCCCTAAGCACTAAACCCTTATCCCTAAAAAATTGTGTACACAAATTTTAATAAAAAAGTGTAAATACTACTTGCATTTCACAAATTACAAGAGTATAATTACCGAACTTGCGTAACGGGTATGTATACGCAAAAATTTTAGACCTGACTTTTGTTCAGGAATATATATTTAAGGAGTTTCGGCATGGCAAAGACAGAAAAGGCAGCCCCTGCAAAGAACAATGGGCCAAAGTCTCTCCCAAGGCTGAAGGAAAAGTATCTGAAAGAAGTAGCTCCAAAACTGCTTCAAAAGTATGGTAATCCAATGAGAGTTCCAAAGATTACAAAAGTTGTAATCAATATGGGTGTTGGACAAGCCACTCAGAATGCTAAGCTTCTGGAAGCCGCTACTAAAGATTTAACTATTATCTCAGGTCAAAAACCTGTAACTACTAAGGCAAAGAAGTCAATCTCTAACTTTAAGCTTAGAGCTGGCGTTCCTATAGGATGCCGCGTTACACTTCGTGGTAACAGATGCTTCTATTTCCTGGACAAACTTTTTACAATCGTAGTTCCTCGTATAAGAGACTTCCGTGGTCTTTCTCAGAAAGCATTCGACGGACGTGGTAACTACTCTCTCGGTTTGCAAGAACAGTTGGTTTTCCCTGAAATCGTATTCGACCAGGTTGAAAAAGTTCAGGGTATGAATATTACAATCGTTACAACTGCTCACAATGACGGTGAAGCTTACGAACTTCTCGAAAGCCTCGGTATGCCGTTCCGCAAATCATCTAAGAAAGCGCAGAATAACTAAGGAGTTACTATGGCTAAGAAAGCATTAATTGAAAAATGGATGAAAGCCCCAAAGTTCTCAACCCGCGCTTACAACCGTTGCCATATCTGCGGTCGTCCTCGTGGTTATATGAGAGATTTCCAAATGTGTCGTATTTGTTTCAGAGAACTTGCCTCTATGGGTAAGATTCCTGGTGTAACTAAATCTAGTTGGTAAGGAGACAGTAAATTATGAGTATGACAGATCCTATTGGCGATATGCTAACTCGTATCCGCAATGCCAACATGGTAAAACATGAAAGCGTTGAAATGCCTTCTTCCAAAATGAAAATCGAAATCGCTAAGATTTTGAAAAAAGAAGGTTATATCAGAGATTTCCGTTATTACAAATTTCAGAATAAATTCAATCTGAAGATTTTCCTGAAGTATGGTGAAAAGAACACTAATATCCTTAAGGGAATTGAAAGAGTTTCTAAGCCTGGTAGAAGAATCTATTCAAGCAAAGAAAACATCGAAAAAGTTCTCGGTGGATTAGGTATCTCTATTCTTACTACTTCCAAGGGTGTTTTGACAGATAAAGAAGCTCGCACTAACAATGTTGGTGGCGAAGTTATCTGCCGTGTTTGGTAATTTGGAGGTAATGAAATGTCTAGAGTAGGTAAAAGACCTGTTGTAATCCCACAGGGTGTTGAATGCAAAATTGAAGGCAATACTATTTCTATGAAGGGCCCCAAGGGTCAGATTTCTAAAGTAATGCCATCAGAAGTTACTATTTCTCAGAATGAAGGCAAAGTAGTTTGCTCAGTTCCAGAACATAGCAACAAATCAGTTGAAGCAAAATTTGGTCTTGTAAGAGCTCTTATCAACAATATGGTAACTGGTGTTCACACTGGTTTTTCCAAAGGCCTTGAAATTATAGGTGTTGGTTATAAAGCTCAGAATCAGTCACCCAGCAAGGTTCTCTTCAATATCGGTTATTCTCATCCAGTAGAATATCAGGCACCAGAAGGAATTACCTTAAAGGTTGACGGTAATAAAGTTTTTGTTAACGGCGTTGATAAAGAAGTTGTCGGTCAGACAGCTGCTGAAATCAGAATGATTCGCCCTCCAAGACATTATAAAGATGGCGCTGGAATTCGCTATCTTGGTGAAAATGTCCGCATTAAAGTCGGCAAGAAGCTTGCTGCTTAAGGCTAATTAGGAGGATAAAATCATGAAAATAGGTAAAAAAGAATTACGCCAAAAACGTCATGCACGCAGCAGATTTTATCTGTCTGGCAATGCACAGCGTCCTCGTCTTGCTGTTTTCCGCAGCCTTAAGCATATTTATGCTCAGATTATAGACGATGAAGAAGGAAAAACTTTGGTAACTGCAAGCTCCCTCGAAAAAGAAGTTCGCGGTGATGTAAACGGCGGCAATAAAGCTGGCGCTAAGTCTATCGGTCAGAGAATCGCTAAGAAAGCTCTTGATAAAGGCATCACTACTGTAGTATTCGATAAGGGTGGCTATAAATATCATGGTCGCATTAAAGAACTGGCTGATGGTGCCAGAGATGGCGGCTTAAAATTCTAAGGGAGAAAAACACGATGACTGAACAAGAAAAGACTCAGAATCCTCGTTCTCGCCGTGAAAATCGCCGTCGCGAACAGCCCGTCGAAAACGAATACACTGAAAAGATTATATTTGTAAATCGTGTCAGCAAAACCGTAAAAGGTGGTAGACACTTTGGCTTCTCCGTTCTGGTTTGCGTAGGCGATCAGAAAGGCAAGGTCGGTATTGCAATTGGTAAGGCAAAAGCTGTTCCTGATGCAGTAAGAAAAGGCTTTGACAAAGCAAAGAAATTAATGGTTCAGGTTCCTTTAAATAAGGATACTGTAGCCCATCCATATGTTGGTAAATTCGGTTCCTCTCAGGTTATAATTAAACCTGCAGCTCCTGGGACAGGCGTTATCGCTGGTGGTGCAGTTCGTGCTATATTCGAAGCTCTTGGTGTAAAGGACGTTTTGTCTAAACGTATCGGTTCTAAGAACCCAGTTAATCTGGCTAAGGCTACTATGAATGCTCTTTGCGATATGCGTGGTGTTGAAGCTATTGCTAAACAGCGCGGTATCACTCCAAGCCAGGTAATTAAAGGCTAAGGAGAACTGCAATGGCTGATGAAAAGAAAATCACTATCAAATTAGTTAAAAGTATGATTGGCGCTAATGAACGCCAGGTTAAGACTCTTCACGCTCTCGGGCTCCGCAAGATGCTCCAGGAAGTTGAACATGTAGCAACTCCTCAGATTCTTGGTATGGTTAGCAAGATGCAGCGCTGGATCGAAGTTAAGTAAGGAGATCTAAAATGTTGAATCTTGGTAATCTAAAGAAAGCTATTGGCTCAACTAAAGATAAAAGAAGAGTAGGCCGCGGTAAAGGTTCTGGTATGGGTAATCAGGCTACAAGAGGTCATGACGGACAGTTAGGCCGTGGTAGCAAGAGACATCCATATGCTGGATTCGAAGGTGGACAGATGCGTCTCGTCCGCATTCTCCCAAAACGTGGTTTTACTAATCCTCATCGTATTGAATTCGCAGTTGTTAATTTAACTGCTCTTGAAAATGCATTCAATGCAAACGATGAAGTTACTTA